>JBNMLE010000086.1:0-1014 GCA_050874705.1 Bacilli bacterium | reverse complement strand
AGCCTTGAAATTCCTTTTGACACAAAATGTGATATTGCTTTTTATCCAAGGTTAAATGTTTTTAATGATGTAAAAAGCGTTCAATTTGAAATTGTGGATATTTATTCTCCTTGTGTTGAAAATATAAACAAAAAACAAGCTCTTAAAATCTACGACCACAGAAAAAAAACAGGAATTTTTGAAGGAATTTGCGATTATTTAAAGAAAGATAATCTTGATTTGGTTGTTTGGGCAAAAACTCCCGCAACAAAAGAAAAATTATCTAAATATGAAAACATTAAAAACCACATTTTAAACGATAATAATGTTCATAACGGTTTAATGTTTTTTGATTATCCAAGCAATAACGACGAAATGGAAGAAATAATTACATCAATTAAACCTAAAAAAATTCATTTTATGAATAGCTCAATAAATGAAAATTTGGAAGATTATATCAAACAAATTAACGGAATGATTAAATATTGCGCCAATAAATTAGATGGGAATCTTGATTTAACAAGAATGTCGCAAGCTTTGGGCGTTAGCGTTAATTTCATTCAACTGACATTAGAAATATTAGAAAATCTTGAAGCCATTGAAATATTAGATATTGATAAAATTAAATTTTTAAAAACTTTTAGCTATGAAGATTTTAAAAATAATTCGCTTTTTGAACTTTTGCAAAACGAATTTAGACTAATAATTGAATTCAAGAAAAACATCCTGAATTGCGATATAACTGAAATAGAAGAAAAATTCAGCGAATTTTGCACGCTTTAAAATGTAAAAATTTGTAATAATTAGGTTCATCTGAAAATATATGTTATAAATATATTATAGGGGTAGTAATGTCTGAAAATTTAACAGAAAACACCGAATTGAACATAGAAGATATTTCAAAAGTAGCTAATGTTGAAGTAACTCTTTGTGCTGAACTTGGAAAAGCGCAACTATCTTTAAGAGATATAATTGAATATGACAAAGGTTCAGTTATTCAGTTAGATAAATTTATGAATGAACCTGTTAACATTT
>JBNMLE010000085.1:0-1024 GCA_050874705.1 Bacilli bacterium | reverse complement strand
GGGATAAATACGCTAATAAAAATAATTTATCCGCTTGGGAAATGGAAGTTCTTTGTTATTATTATCATACTCACGAATTGAATAATATTAACAATAATAAATATGGATTTGTAGATTTCTTCAAGCTTCCAGAAGAACCAATTATTGATAGAAGTTTCACTAAAGGAAATCATACTATTCATATTTATAAATTATTTAAGATTTGCGGAACCTGTATTGCTAAAAATAAAACTAAAAGCACTGTAACTATTCTTACTACTACTGGTCCTGTAGAAGTAAAGTTTAGAAAAGAATATTTTAGTTTATTCGATAAGCAAATCTCAGAACGTGGAGCGGATGGGACTAAACATATTGTCGAAAAATCTTGGTTTAATCGCGGAAATATGATTGTAGTTTCTGGTATTCGTAATGGAGATAATTTTATGTCAAAGAAATATGCTTCTTCTGGAGGACATCAATTATATAAAATTGATGAAATTTTATCTAATGGAGATTTAATCTTAAAAGATGCTCGCTATCAAGGAGGAATTGAAGAAGATGTATAAAATTATCGCATTATGCGGAAAATCTGGGGCTGGAAAAGATAGTCTAATGATGGCTATCTTTTCCCACTTAGAAAAATATTTAAATCCTATTATAAGCCATACTACACGCCCAAAACGTGAAAAAGAAATAGCAGATGAAAGTTATCATTTTGTTTCAGAAGATGAATTTTTAACATTAATTGATGAAAATAAAATGTTAGAAACCACCAGCTTTAATAATTGATATTATGGCACAAGTATTGACAGTTTGTCTAATGATAAAATTAATATTGGTGTTTTTAATCCAGATGGAATTATGAGTCTTCTTGAAGATAATAGAATTGAATTAGAAATATATTATATTACCGCAAAAGGAAAAACTCGTTTAATTAGGCAATTAAATAGAGAAGAAAATCCTAATGTAGATGAAATTATTAGAAGATACTCTGCTGATGAAATTCAATTCCAAAAGATGAATAATATTGAATGTAATATTATGG
>JBNMLE010000084.1:0-1102 GCA_050874705.1 Bacilli bacterium | reverse complement strand
TACACTGCTGTGGTCTAGCAGCATAGATGCTACAATTTTTATTAATTTCATCAAAAAACATACAAGCAGCACCGTCATTATAAGGCTTTTCTGCTATAGAGTAGCGACCATCAAGGCGGTATAAATATCGCTCTTTTAGCTCATCTTTGCTGATATTTAGCAAGCTTGCTAGGGCTGAGATTTCGGCTTCGTTTATCCATATAAAGCCACTTTCTCCTGTGCAGCACGCCCCACCACAGCCACCGCAAGCACTCTCATCAAAGATAAAATTAAAGTTTTCTTGTCTAATCATTTTAAATCTTTGAAAATATCTTCAATATTACTAAAAGTATATTTTGCTAGTTCTTTATCACTTTGATAGTCTTTATTATAGTAACACAACTTTATTTTAATTTTGTAATCTTCAAATGATAATTTTTTTGAAAATATATCTTTAAATCCTTGAATTTTATTTTTAGGATTTGTTTGATGACTTAGTCCTTTTGGATCAATAAAAACTATAAAGTATTTATTATTTTTTTCTAACCAAAATATAAAATCAGGATAGAATTTTCTTTTGCTTTGTGCCATTTCATCAAAGTATGGTATATAGATATCATCTACATTTTCTACTAGTTTAGAAAAATACCATTTATAGCCATCTAAGATTTTTAAATTATTTTTTAAATCATCTAAAAAAGTTATTTCACTTTCATTATTTATAGCGTATTTTATATGTCCTTTATTTTCTTTGTCTATAATGATTGGTAAATAATAATGTTTGCTAAGATTTGCATCAAAAATATATTCGTGTTTTTCTAATTCTTTTTTAATATTATGTTTTTTATATTCTTCTTTTGTGATTTTTCCACTTATTAAATCATCTAAAAGTTCATCTTCATTTTTAGTATTTTTAGCATTTTTTACAAGTTCTTTTATGCTTTCATTTAGTTTTTGTATTTGTCCATCGTCTAAAATAGAGCTTGAAAAGTTATTAAAATGAGTTATTTCATCTTTTAGAATTTTATATTCTTTTAATTTTTGCGTTTTTAAATTAAAGAAGCTATGAATTGTTTTTATCGCTTGTTGCGGTTCTTTTATATTGTTTTTATCACCGCTAATT
>JBNMLE010000083.1:0-1129 GCA_050874705.1 Bacilli bacterium | reverse complement strand
GTTTATCAATCATCATTTTATATCGGAGTTGGTCTTTCAATTATCATTTGTTTAACATATTTGTTAAGTAAAAGAATTAATAAAAAATATAAAAAAATAATGATAACAGGTATCGTAACCTTGTTTTTAATTCCTTTAACTTCTTTTAAAAATGGCACGTTTTTGCCTTTAAATGCGTTATTAAATAATTTGCTATTACCGTTTAATCAAATTACGTTTTTATTAAGTTATTTATCTTTTATAACGACTATTCCATTTAAAAACGTCTTATGGTTTTTATGTATGGTTAATTATAAAGCTATTGATATTTTTTCTAGCGTATATTTAAGTATTCCAACAAGCGACATATTCACTTCATTTTTTCCATTATATTACATTGTTCTTATTGGATCGTTTTATTTATTAGAAGTGCATAGAATAAAACATTTATTCTTAATTAATATACCGATAATATCTTTGTTTTTGATATCATTTGTCCCCATAAAGCATGTTTTTAATGCTGTTTATTTTGTAAATGTTGGACAAGGAGATTGCATTATTTTTAAAAACAATGATAAGGCAATTATGATTGATACTGGTGGTAATACTAATTTCGATATTGCTGAAGAATGCTTAATACCTTTTTTAAGAAAGAAACAGATCTATCAGATAGACGCTCTTGTGATAACACATAATGATAAAGATCATTCTGGAGGCGTTTCATCGCTTATGAAAAATTACAAAGTAAATAAATTTTTGGCAAATAATCATGATTTTCCATATAGAGTAGGTGAGATTTATTTAAATAATCTAAATACATATAAAGCTAATAATGAAAATGATTCGTCACTTGTCTTTAATATTGAATTTATGAACAAAAAATGGCTTTTAATGGGCGATGCAAGTGTTGAAGTAGAGAAATATTTATTAGCCACTAATACAGATATAAGTTGCGACATATTAAAAGTAGGGCATCATGGTAGCAAGACATCAACTAGAGAGGAATTTCTTAAAAAAGCAAAACCTGAAACAGCAATTATTTCTGTTGGAGAAAAAAATTCATATAATCATCCTGACAAAGAAGTGGTTGAAAGATTAGAAAAATATAACATTTTAATTAGAAGAACTGACAAAGAAGGAACTATTTCGT
>JBNMLE010000082.1:0-1131 GCA_050874705.1 Bacilli bacterium | reverse complement strand
CCAATAATCATTTCAATTTCTTTGCGCTTAATTCCATTCCTTACTTTCTTACAATAATCAACTAGAAATTCTGGAGTTAACAAAGTCACATTGATTTTCATATATTCACTTACGCCAATTCTATCAAGCGGATCTTCCTTATCTGGATCAATATAAAATTTAGTTCCAAGGTCAGCATAAACTGTTCTTAATTCAATAAGATATGAATCATTATATTTTTCCAAACAAGGCAATGTAAAATAAGTTCCAGAACCATCACTACAATCAATAAAACCTGCTTCCAAAATCATCTTCTTGATTTCTTTCTTAGGCGGTTTTTTAATCAAAGTAAATTCTTCCATATTAACCCCATGTTGGAACGCTCAAACCAACAGTCTTGATTTGTGCAAGTTTAAAAATACGCGTAATTCTCTGAGCATATCTTGTAAAGAATGTTTCATCAATACAATTGTATTTAACCAAAAACATATCTGAAACAATACTTTCATCTATAGACAAACTACATTGATTTGTCTTTGGAACTCTACGCACAGCAAAAATTACTTTTTTATTAGCCAATACTTCTCCATTCTGACCAATTCTCAAAATCGGAAGTGTATGACTAATTTGTGGAAGCATGTAATAACATTCCTGACTATTAAATTCAAAGCCAGCATTTTCTGCCATCTTTACAACATCTTCACGCTTCCTTTCTTCGATAAATTCTAAGTTAGGTTCTTTTCCACGAAAATCAAGAATATCTACTTGAGTAAATCCAAGCTCAAGTTCGAAATCTTTATCTACGTCTCTAAACAAATTATCCATTTTCATTTTCTACTTCCGCGTTTAAACTTAAAAGTGATAAATCAAGTTCTTTCTTAAATCTATTCAATTTTTTTGCATATCCACAAAGAAAATCTTCGTCAACTACCTTAAATTCTCTTTTTTCATTTGAACACCAAGATATATCCCATGCATTAGTTTTCCAATTATTTCTTTCATTTGCAATAGTCACTTGTCCATAATTAGGATTTTCTTTATCATCAATTCTATTTGGTAATACCTCAAAATCATGCGCAATGTAAATATACTTTGTTCCAATAGAAATTGGCGCACGATAATCTAATAATGCTGGTACCGTCCAATAATCAT
>JBNMLE010000081.1:0-1181 GCA_050874705.1 Bacilli bacterium | reverse complement strand
GACATGTAGCATCGATATATTCAATGCCTTTTTCGTTTAAAATCTCTTCAATTTGTTTTGAATGACCGTGAGCGGATAAAATGATTATCTCATCTTTGCCAACATCATCTATAAGTTCTTCAAGACTTTTATTCGGCGAATAAATTGTATTTATCGAATGTTGTTTTAGATATTGTAGTGTTTCTTCATTATGTACAAGCATTCCTAAAATAGAGACTTTTTTGTCTTTGTTTATTTCTTTTGTTTTTAATGCTACTTTAATTGCGTTTGAAACTCCTACACAATAGCCAGATGGTTCTAAAACATCAATTTTCATATCTTTATTATCTAATAATTTCCAAAAATAAACAACGCAGTGTATAATATTTATCGGAAAAAATTATGTCATTCAAAGCAATTAACTTAAGTCAAATAATGTTGTCATCATTAACTAGGCAACATTACATTAATCCATCTCCTATTCAATTAAGATCTATACCAAAAGCTCTTAAAGGAGAAACTTTAATGGTTCAATCATCAACAGGAAGCGGAAAATCTTTATGCTTTCTTATTCCTATTATTGAAAGAATCGATTATTCAATTCAAAAACCTCAAGCAATTATAATTGCTCCAACAAGAGAACTTGCTGAACAAATTTATAATTTTGCTATTCCGTTTGTTAAAGAATTTCCTAATTTAAAAATTAAACTTTTTAAAGCAGGGGAAGAAATTAAAAAATCAACAAAAGGTTTGTCAGTTCAACCTCATATTGTGATCGGAACGCCTGGAAGACTTAAAGATGTGATTGTCTCAGAAAAAGCATTAGATTTAAAATTTGTAAAAACTATTGTTTTTGATGAAGCTGATATGCTTTTAGCGGAAGGATATTTCGATGACATCGATTCTTTTGCTTTAAGCGTTAAAAATCCTCAATACCTTGTTTTTTCAGCCACACTTGAAGCCAATTTAGCGCATAGACTTGAAAAATATGTCGGAAACAATATTCCTATAGTTAATGAAGAAGTAATGACATCAAGTAATGTGACTCATTATCTTGTTAATATTCGTCATATTCCGTTAAATACTGCGATTGATTCATTTATTAAAATCATTAATCCTTTTTTGCTAATTATTTTTGCATCCAAAAAAGAAACTGCGAATGAAATATATAAATCTTTAAAATCACACAAAAGAAAAGTTGG
>JBNMLE010000080.1:0-1185 GCA_050874705.1 Bacilli bacterium | reverse complement strand
GTCTTGAACTACTCTACTATCTTCCTCTTGCGCTTTCGCATAAAGATTTCCAGCAGTAGTAATTAAATCAGTATATTGTTGAATTACCAAAGCGCGCTCTTGCTGATACGTGGTCTCGCGATAAACTGCGTCTTCCGCAGCCTTCTAATCAAGTTCCGCAAGCTTCTCAGCCAACTCTTTCTCATATTGAAGTTTTTGTTGACCATATTTATTTGTCGCATCAAGACGAATGTTATATAAGTCATTTTCCGCGTCTGCTAAAGCCTATTGCGCATCATTTACTTTCTCTTGGTCTGCGGTATACACATAACCAAAATTACCCTCATTATCACGTTGTAATCTAACTGTGGATTCTGCATTTTGAGCTTCCTCTAATGCAATTTGTGCTTCAAGCACTTTATATTTAGCCTAAGCAATTTCTAATTCCAATTGACTTAATTTATCTTTATCTCTTAACTATTCAATTTCTTTAGTAAATTGTTGATATCTATTTTTAGCTGCTTGATTATTTGTCTTATCAATAGCCTAATTAACATTATTAAGTAGTTTATTCATTTCATAAATCTAATTAGTTTTTGTTAAATATTCATCTTGATAGGAAGACATTCTATCCAAAGCATCATTTAAAGCATCCCAACCAGAAATATTAAAGTTATTACCATTAATACTTACTTTAGTAGTGCTTAATTGCTTATTCATTTCATCAGCGGCTTGCTCCATCTTCGTAGTAAGAATTTCTTTTAATGCTTCGCCATATTCTTCTGCTTTAGAGAGCATATCCTCTTCCGCTTCATCGAACGCGGCTAATATAGCATCATAATTCTTTTGAAGCACTTCACGTTCCGCCTCATCGGTCGAATTGGCTAAGGCCGCGGCCGCTGCATCACGTTCACGCTTCAAGCTTTCATACCATTGTTTAGAAGCATCAAAATTATTTTTCTTAGTCTAAGCAGTTCCATTCAAAACTGATAAAACTTTATCATAATCTTTATCTTTACCTAACAAAGTAATAATAGAATGATAATGATCTAATACACTAGTCAAATGCTCCATATGATCTGTATATTTAGACAATTCATCATTTGCTAAATCTATAGTATTACCATAATATTCAAGCATTTCTTTATCTAAATCCTACAAAGCGTTTAAATTATCTAATGTATTATCATACACGTCTTGTAAGCC
>JBNMLE010000079.1:0-1215 GCA_050874705.1 Bacilli bacterium | reverse complement strand
GGATGATAAAATAACTATTTCAAAGTTAATTGAACATGCACAAAGTAATATTGCAAAAAAAGAAAAATTTAAAGACAAAACAAAAGAATATCTTTTTTCTTTGATAACAATTTTTTCTAAATTGGCTTGTGTTGATTTGGTTAAGGTTAAAAAATTTGAACCGGATTTTGTTGAATATGATTTTGAAATAATAAGATTTTTTGCGCTTACAAACGGATATTCAATCAGAAATGAAAAAATTAAAAGAAGAATAACAGACTTTTCAAGCACATCTTATAAAATTCAAGAAAAACTGAATGAAATTTTAGAAGAAAGATATGGGAAAAAAGAAAAAACAACAATAAATACCAATATTTTAAACGGAAGTTCAATTCTTGTAACAGGCGATGATCTTGATGAATTGGAAAATCTGCTAAAACAAATTGAAGAAAAGAAAATTGAAAACATAAATATATACACAAATGCTCAATTAATCACAGCTCACTCTTATCCTTATTTTAAAAACAACAAGCACATAAAAGGACATATTGAAACAGAGGATAGTGAATATGATTTTTCTAATTTTAAAGGTTCAATTTTAATTACGCAAAATTTTGTTCAAAAAATTGATAATCTATATCGTGGTGAAATTTTTTCTAATAAGATAATTTCTCTTGAAAGAGTTGTGGATATTGTTGATAACGATTATTCAAAATTGATTGAAACATCATTGAATATGAATGAAAATCAGACAAATTCAAATTATAAAGAAAGTATCAAACTTGAAAATGATTTTAGCAAAATCTCTTCTTTAATTGAAAATTATAAAAATAATGAAATCATAGTCATAGTGGGAAATGCGCTAATTTCAGAACCGTTTGACACAATTGAAAATAAAAGCGTTTTGAATTTTTCAACGCCATCTCAAAATGATATTTTATACAAGAGTCTAAAACTTCTTGAAGAAAAGAATATCAAAATTTCTCTGTTTATTTATCAATGCACTTTGAATAATTTGCATATTTTGTTAAATCTTTTAAATCATAAAATTGATTTAACTCAAAGCGAAGCAATTATGGATATAATAGCGGCCAGCAATAAAATGGCTTTAAAGGCAGCAGAGGGTAGTCTTCATAGTCATACTAAAAAAATGATTAAAGAGCTTCGTGAGGAAATTTTAAATATTCTAGCCTCTATTGAGGTTAATATTGATTATCCAGAATATGAAGATGCAAT
>JBNMLE010000078.1:0-1254 GCA_050874705.1 Bacilli bacterium | reverse complement strand
ATCAAGTTCATTTATGCTTTCAGATATGAAATTATTATGGTATTGCGGTTTTTCTTCTAATGTTTTAATTATGTGCTTTTTAGCTAATTCAATATAAGCAAGTGCTGTTTGCTTAGATAAATTTGAAAATATTTTATCTTCTTCAAGTTCTATAAGTTTTTTAGAATTATCTTCAATTTTTTGAAGAACAATTGAAGTTTCATCTTCAATTTTAGATTTTATATTTTCAATATTTTCATCGTTTTTAGAAAAAATCTCTTTAATTTCAATTTCAATATTTGAAAGAGCAGCGTGTGCTTTAGCTAATTTTGAAATAGACTCATCTTTTGTTTTAGAAGATAAATCAATTTTTTCTTTTATTTTTGTTTTGGCATTTTCTAATAATTGTCCTATATGAATTCTCTTTAAAACAGCAATTATAATCATTGCCATAATTAAAAAGTTAAAAGTATTAGATTTAACGATTAAAGCCCAGATTTCCATAATCTTACCTTTGCATAATTCTGTTGATTAATTCGTCATCGACATCTTTAATTTCTTCTTTTGCTTTTAAAAACTTATCAGAAATTAATTGTGCTAAATTAGCAATATCTTTTTTTAAATTTTGAGATGTTTGCTCTTTAACGTTAAGAAAGTCTTGGCGTTTGTTGTCTAAGTCTTCTTTTGCTTGATTTTTTGCGTTCAAAACGCAAGAATCCTTCTTTTCTTTAGCTAAAGTCATTTCCTTAGAAAATTTTTCCTTAGCTTCAGATTTTACACTTCCAATCTTTTCATCTTTTTCTTTTAAGATTGTTTCGCTTTGAGAAGTATTGTGTTTTGCTTCATTGTAATTATTTTCGATGAAATTTTTTCTTTCTTCCATTATTTTTAAAATCGGAGCATAAAGAATTTTATTCATCACAACAATGAATATTATGAAAGTTATTATGGTTACTATAAATGTTCCATTAAATTCCATAATTTATTTTAGCCCATCATACCACTTAATTTTAGAGCAATAATTAAAGCGTAAATAGCACAAGCTTCCGCTAAAGCTGCACCTAATAGGAAAAAGCCCATTGCTTTACCTGCTATTTCAGGTTGTCTTGAAATGGCATCCATAAGTCCTTTTGTTGCAATACCAATACCAAGACCGGCACCAACTGCACCAAAACCGATTGCTATACCTGCACCTAATTGTGCTAAATCTGAAATTGTTTTAACTGTTTCCATTTTTTTCTCCTTTATTATTGTTATTTTTAATGTTCTTCATTT
>JBNMLE010000077.1:0-1297 GCA_050874705.1 Bacilli bacterium | reverse complement strand
TGTATAAACTGATTTCGCAAACAAAATTAAATAAAATTTGTAAATAGTTTGAATCTTGGTGAATTAAAAAAGGCTTAAACAACAAATGCACCACGCTTAAATAAAATCCGTATATTTCCCAACTTTGTTTCATTTGCGGAATATCAGGATTATAAAGTTGTAAAAATAGAATAATTAAACTAATAAATGAAATAGAAAAAATCATAATTATATCTTTTTTGGGATTTTTAAAAAGACTATAGGATTTTTCTTTAATAATGTCATAAATAAATAAACAAAAAATTCCAAAAATTCCAAGCGCTAATAATATGCTTAAATATCCGCAAAAAACCATTAAAAAGGTAAAAATAACAGGTTTCTTATAGCAAATTTTTTCTTTATACATATAAACTACTATAAAAAACAACAAAATCCCAAGAGTGTATGGTCTTGCGACAGCTGAATAATAATTCAACATAATTGAATTAAAAGTTAAAAGAAATTTGATAAAATTGTTGAACGGAAAATGTTTCCAAATAAATAAAACTAAAACAGAAGAACAAATCCAATTGAAAAACAGCATTGAATAAGGATAAAACGAGTTTTTAATCGTCACAACTTTTAAAATCAAAAACCATAAAGCGCTATGACCCTCTATTCTTGTTAGTTGAAAAATTTCGTTCAACGGAAATTGAGAAATAATATACGCATGCGCCTCATCAAAAAAAGGAACTCTAAATAAAACATACAAAAATGTAATTAAAATAAAAGCAACGGGCGCAAGCTTCCCAACTAGTTTATCTATCTTATTTATTAATTCCATAATATTAATATATCAAATATTATGCTATTATAAAAACTATGATAGAAATTGTAATACTTTATGTTTTAACTAAATATGACGCTACAATTTATAGAATTGGAAAAATCATTGATGAGATGTTTTTTGCTTATTTAAAATCTTCAACAGGGACAGTTAACCCTGCTTTAAAAAGATTGGAAAAAATTGGCGCTGTTGAATGTACGGATTCTATGTCTGAAGGCGGAATGCTATCTAAAACATATAGTATAACCAAACTTGGAAGAAAACATCTTGTTGATTTGATGTTGTCTTTTAAAGAATTAAACCCATATCATATTTTGAATGAAGCAAAAATTTTGTTATATTGTAGTGAAGTTTTAAGCATATCCGAACGTGTTGAATTTAAAGAAAATTTACTTAACATACTTGAATTATTCCAAGCACAGCTTGAAAAAGGCTTGAAAAGTGAATATATTGAACTAAACGCTATTCAAAAAAGAACAATAGAATTAACGC
>JBNMLE010000076.1:0-1500 GCA_050874705.1 Bacilli bacterium | reverse complement strand
TTATTAATAATATATATAAAAGTTAACGAAAGGAGTTTACTTACTATGAAAAGAAATTATATTAAATCACTTCCTATCGCTCTTGTTGGACTTCTTGCACTTGCAGGATGTGACAATAATAGCGAACCAAACCTTGCAAATTTCGTTGGTAATTTAAAGGTCGGAGAACTTACAGAAGAAGAAGTTGCCCCATTATTCGAAAACAATTTACTTGCATCAAATAACAAAAATATTAGATTTGCAGAATACAGTTTTAACGAATATTCACCACGTTGGCAATTTAATGATGGTCTTGAAGATGAGCTATACGAACAATATGTTCACAATGTTGATGAAACATACACCTTCAGAAGATACGACAACGACGTAGTTGTTACAACAGAGGATGTTACTCGTTACGATTATGATAAAACTCAATATGATCCAAACGATAGTTTCTCAACCGGCTTAGCAAAGACCCCTGTCACATATAATGGTAAATCAATTATTTACGCTGAAAAACCAGCCGAAGAAGATGAAGAGGGAAATATTACATGTATCTACACACGTAACAATAAAGCTTCTGATCCATATTCATTCGTTGATAAAACTGAATATAACGAAGACTTAATGGACAAAGTTCTTCATGGAGGCGCAGGCGGAGTTGAAGCAATGTATGATGTTCAAGCTAGCATCGACAATGTAAAAGATTCTTATGATTCTTATGCAAGCGGAATTCAAGGTATTTATGAAAACTCATTAAATACAAAATATACCAAAAATGAAGATGGTTCACTTGAAGTTGTCTATTCAGCAATCTTATATATGACACCATGGTCAGCGGAAGCAAACTGGGCATATGAAGAAGTTCAAGGTGAAGATGGAGAAACTACAAAAACAAAAACCACAAACGCATATGATGGTATGTATGTAAAACTTGGTTATGTCTTCTCTTATTATTTAAAAATAGCAGAAGGATTTGTTGCAGATGCTCAATTCATTCGCTTTGGTATCACCGCTTACTTATTAAAAGATAACAATTGGAAATCTGGTGACCCAACCCCTAATGAAGATTTAACAGAAGAAGAACTTTCAAAACTTGATTTAGTTCCAACTGATACATTAGCTGATGGAAGCGCCAACTATGTCCAAGGCGGTATCATGAGCAATAACCCATATACTTTCGAAACATTGAAAACTGATGGAGAAAATCTTGGTAATTACCGTAAGACAATGCCAAAAGAAAGCGAATATCGTGTATCTGATATGTCAGATTATGGATGCTGGTTCAATATCCAACAAGATTTACGCGAATAATTTAACAAATCTTAACTAAAGGCACATTTATTTGCGCCTTTTTATTTTATAAAAATAATACCGTCACTTTAAATAATTGAGGTATATAGAAAATATGTAATCTTATTTTCGTTATGGTTGATAAAAAAATATCTTTTTAATAAAATACTTTGTTATGAAAAACGAATTAGATTTAGAAATTATTAATAAAGAAAAAGCACGTAA
>JBNMLE010000075.1:0-1666 GCA_050874705.1 Bacilli bacterium | reverse complement strand
GATTTTGATTGGATGCTTCGAAGTCAAGAACGAGCGCCTATAATTGCTTATTACAATTACGAAAAGAATAGTATTGATGATCTTAATAGCATTTGAGGTGAATGAAATAATATGATTAGTCCTGTATATGAATCATTTGTAAATGATATTTGTATGGAAGCAAGAAATGCTAATGATAGCTTAATTTACAAAGGAATTTGTAAATTAAATAAACTTGCTGATCCGAATTGGAAATCCGAAGAAGAAAAAGATGCTGAGAGAAAAAGAAAAGTGCAAGAAGATCATGATAGATTTATAAATACGCCAGAGTATAAAGAAGCCAATGATTATTATGAAAAACATAAAAATCAATTGACAAAATCCGCAATGAATTTAGCTTTAAAAGAAATTAAAAAAGACGATGAATATGATAATATCAAAATATCTGATCTTGAAATTATTGATAATGGATATTCAAAATTTGGCGGGAATGGAAATTATATTCGTATTTATTGGATTTATCCTAGCAGTAATTCAGAATTGTGCTATGGAGTAATTTTTGATTTCAGCACGCACAAATTTACCATATTTGATTCGTATGATAAATATTATAATCATATGATTTAATAAGTGCGATAATTTATACTATATAGTGAAAGGATTGAATGGTTATGTGGTTGATATTGTTTATGAATCATTTGTAGATTCTATTGCATGTGAATTATTCGGCTTATCTAAGAAAGAAAAAGAAGCTAAAGCAGCCAAGATTGCCGAAGAAAAGAAAAGACAAGAAGAATTTGATAGAAAATATGAGCTTGCTGAGAAATTCATGAAAGATAAAACTAAAATGAATCCCATTATTAAGAAGCTTCTTACAAAAGCAATTTCAAGATTTTACACAGTCGCGGAAGATATTTTTGGCGGAAAGACTCCTGCTGGAAAAGCTCCCAAAGCTAAAGATTTTGATCCTCCTAAGATGGAAGTTCTTGAATATGGTGAAGATCCATGCATAAGAATTCATTTTGATTTAAATCATGAATATTGCGATTTTCTTTATAAAGAAAATCCTGATAAAATTAGTTCTGCTAGCAGGATTGAAGAATATGCTTGGATTTTCTTTGACTATAATCCTTTTACCAATCAGATAGAAAATATTTGCCAATATGATTCTTAAATGAGAAGGGAGGTATAATTATGATTACTTCAGCTTATGAATTATTTGTAAATGATATTGCATGTGAATTATTTGGATTATCAGAAAAAGAGAAAATAGCTAAAATGCCTGATGATCAATTCGCTCAAAACGGATGCTATTCTGCATACGATGAGCTATTGGATAGGTTAGGTATGCTAATGCGGAATCCGAATATCTCGACAGAAGATATTGCTAATGGACTATGCGATGGAAAAGAAGCTCTCATTAAGCAATACTGTGAAAAGCACAATAAAGACTATATCGATGAACGATATAAAGATGATTATTTCTGCCGAGTCGAAGTTCATATGCATGGAGAGATAATTGAGTCTAAGAAAGAAACTAAAAATGATATTACCTTTAAAACTAGAAGTGTTGAAGGTGCTGAAATCCCTTGCACAAAAGATAAGCTATATTATGCACTGCTTCTAGATAAAAAGACTCTGAATAAGAAATATCCTAGGAATGATTTTCCTGAGCTTATTATTTATG
>JBNMLE010000074.1:0-1844 GCA_050874705.1 Bacilli bacterium | reverse complement strand
ATTATGATATTAAAAATTTACGAATTGTTTTAAATTTCATTTCTAAATTTTCTCATGATGGAAGAAATGCACTTTTATGGAATGGACCATCAACACTTAGTATTCAAGAAAATTTCGCGGTATTTAATTTTAGAAGCTTACTTGCTAATAAGAATGAGACAATCGCTAATGCGCAAATGCTTTTAGTTTTAAAATGGCTTGATAATGAAATTATCAAAAATCGTGATTTCAATTTGAAACATCATACTAATCGTAAGATTATTATCGCTATTGATGAGGCTCATGTTTTTATTGATGATAAATATCCCATTGCGCTAGATTTTATGTATCAGCTTGCTAAACGTATTCGTAAATACAATGGTATGCAAATTGTTATTACCCAAAATATTAAGGATTTCGTTGGTACGCAAGATCTTGTAAGAAAATCAAGCGCGATTATAAATGCTTGTCAATATTCGTTTATTTTCTCACTATCGCCAAATGATATGGATGATTTATGTACATTATATGATAAGGCAGGACAAATAAATGAAGCTGAACAAGATCAAATCGTTAATAATGAAAGAGGAAATGCTTTTATTATAACCGGACCAAGTTCAAGAAATACAATCGAGGTTGTAGCTTCTAATAAGGTTCGTCAATTATTTGAAGAAAAATAAATATAATGAATACCATGTCTTTTGATGTGGTATTTTTTGTCATTCATTAAGCTTTATAATGTAAGACAAGGATGTGGTATTGTGGCTAAAAATTATGATTTGTTTCAAGCGCTAAATGATTATGCTAATGAAAATTATCAAAAAAGTTATAAAGATATTAAGGATGATAATCTTTTTTATGATAAAAAAGGAAATATCATAAATGATGATAATTTAGCAAAGCATAAAAATGATAAGTTATTTATAGCTATTAAAGATGGTAAAGCTTTGCCTATATACTTAGATAATGAGAAAAATAAAAATAAGAATGAATCTAGTTATAATGACCGTAAGCCTTTAAAATGGTATAAGCTAATTATAACGGCCTTTTATGCATTATTTAAAGCGATAAAAATGCTCATTAATGCTATTTCTAGTTTGATTGGACGTCAAAGTCTTAATAAAGCTTTAGCTAAAGCTTCTTTGACTCATTTTAAAGCGTCAAAAGAAAAAGAAAGACTAGAATCAGTTAAGAAACAAGAACTTGCAAATAATAAAAAGCTTGAAGTGGAACCATCTAATTTAAATAAGGAAATAAAAGCTTCAAATGTTGATTTATCTCAAGAAATTAAAGATATTAATAAAGCTCAGCTTGAAAGAGAGCGTGAGCTTAATGAGATAAGGAAAAATTTAAAATCTTTTAATAAGGATGCTCATAATAAAGAAACAGAGTTAAAGCAGATTAAGGATAATTTAATTAAAATCGATATGGACGCCGTAGAAGAGAAGCTACGCCTTTCAAGACTTAAGGGCTTAGCGCCTCAAAATAAATATCAAAAAATGGTAAATAAATCATCTAATCTTTTTGAAAGAATGGATATGATTGATTATGTTTTACATAATAAAGGCTATCAAGATATTAAGGATTATGATAAACCTAAAGTAGAAAAACAACCTTTAAAATCTAATCCTTTTCGTAAGTCCATTGAGGTAGAAGAACTTAAAAATGAAATAAGTCCGATTGAACGTATTTTTAATAATTTAGGTCCAACTAAGGAAAATAAACTGACAAAATAGGTGTTTCAAATGAAAAAAAGTAAAATTCTTAGTAATCAAATAATTGAAGAATATAAGCTCAATTTAGATTTAAAATCATTTCCTTCCTTTTTATCAAGCTTAAAATATATAATTTATTAACAGCTTATT
>JBNMLE010000073.1:0-2433 GCA_050874705.1 Bacilli bacterium | reverse complement strand
TATGCAGGAATGACAAAATTTGTTACTAATTCTTCATTTTCAATCGAAAAAATTGGTTTGCATCTAGATGCATTTGTAACGGACTTTATCACAACGCCGTTAAAAAAAACATTTAATTTTGGAGAACCGTTTACTATGGCAGAATTGTGGGGAACGAGAAAAATTGCCAATATGAATAAAGAAGAAAAACATTTTTTAAATGGTATGTACAGACAAAATGAGTATTCAGAATTTTTGACAGAAAGAAGAACCAACGACTTCATCGAAAAAATGAGCTACGACATTTTAGAAAAATATCAAGACCAAATGGATAAAAATCCAAAACTCGCAGAAAAAATCAAAGGCGCAATTTTAAATGACAAAATCAACATTAGAAAAAATCGTTTATATTTCAACCTAGTAATAGATCAGAGAAATCATAATGAATTGAAGGTTATTTTGGAAAACAAAGAAAAAATAAAGAATTGCTTTTCTAAAATCGAAGAACTAACAGGACAAAAAGTCTATTGGGATTATGAACTAAAATCACCTTATTTGGTAAGAAAACATGATATAGATTTTGATAAAAAGTTAAGAGAAAATAATTGTGGAGAAATTGATGGAGAACTAGTTGATTTCTGGTGTGCGATAGAAAAAAGTTTTGAGAATGTTTTAGGAATAAACATCAAAAAACACATCAACTACTTAGATATTTCTAAATACGACACAGAAACTTTAATTAACAAATTGGCAGTCTTTTCAACAAAAAAATCATATCAATGCTCATATCGAATTATGAACGATAGACTTGATGAAGGTAAAGTAAATCCAATAGAGAAAAAAATGGTCAGTGCCATTGATAAAAAATCAATCTTAACTTGCAAGAAAAAAGGAACTTTTACAACCTTTTACGATGAAAAAGACGTTGCAAAAATATTTAATAGACATCTGTCCAGTAAAATTTTTAGATTTTCAGAAAGGTATGCTAAATTGGATGCCATGCAGAATGGAGAAATTGCAAGAGAAAAAAATTTTGAATATAAAAATACTTTTTCAAATAAAAACGATTTAAAAAAGGCATTGCTGGCAGTCAATGAAAAAAAATATGAAAAATGGAAAACCATTAAACATCTACTAGAAAATTACAGCGATTATTCTTTAACAAAAGAAGCCTTTATTTATTTTGAAAAACAAAAAAACGAACATTTGGCAAAAGACCCAGAATATGCCAAGGCATATAATCAAATGAAAAAATTGGAAGATGAATTTGATCAATACCTAGACGTAGTCATGCATGATGATTTTCATAAACTCAATGAAGTTAAAGTGTTTAACAAATATTACCAAATAGAAGCATTGCAAAAAAATGAAAATTTAATGCATTTTGACCGCGGCGAATGGAAACAATTACAAGAAATGTCCGAAGTTGTTACTCGCCCTTTCGTTGAAGAATATATGGATAAATGCATGGAAAAAGAAGCACAAGCAAACGCAACACAAACGGCAGAACAAGAACCCAATCTCGTGCTTGTGCAAGAAGAAACAGTTCAATCAATCAGCACGGAAGAAAACACAGTTAAGAAAGGGCGTGGTCGATAAAAACGACCGCAAATTTTCCACGGTAAACACAAATTTTTTTATTTTTGGAGAAAAATCATGCACCTCAAAGACATTCCAATCAACAATCCCCATATTCAACATATAATTCCACTATTGATTTTGCCAACTATAATGGAAAATGTAATGAGAGGCAAATATATAGAACCAGACGAAATGTTTTTTTTAAAACAATTCGAAGGCGCTAAAATGTGTGAACAAATGCGTAAGTTGGAAAAAGATAGCAAAGATATGGATTTAACTAAAGAAAACACAATGATTAGAAATAGTATTAGACATATTAATGACATCATCAAAACAGGCACAATCAAAACAAAAGAAAAATTAAATGAAATTACAATGGACGGTATTTTGGACATGCAAAATAATAGCTACTTCACACCACGTCCAATCGTTGATTTTATGACCGACTTGGTCATCAAAGACTTAAATCTCCCAAAAGACGCTCTGATTTTAGAACCAAGTTGTGGCAATGGCGCATTTATTCGCCCCTTTGTCGAAGCAGGCTTCACAAATATAGCAGGACTAGAACCTGATACGCTCACGTATTTAATCTCATCATTTACAAATGCAGATATTCTACAAACACCATTTAATCAACTTCAAAATAACCAAAATAAAGGCGTTTTATACAACAGCAAATCTTTTGGTGATGCAAAAGCAAATGCTTTTGATGTTGTCATTGGCAATCCGCCGTTTTCAAAAACAATAGAAAATTTAAACGGCAAAAACCTGATTCTGACAGATTTTTTCATCGCAAAAAGCATTGAATGCTTAAAAGAAAATGGCATCAGCATCCACATCGTTTCGCATAAAATCATGGAAAAACCCATGAAC
>JBNMLE010000072.1:0-2837 GCA_050874705.1 Bacilli bacterium | reverse complement strand
ATATATTGTTTTTTTAAATATTTTTTAGTGGTAATTTTATAATCATTTGTTTTATAAAAATCAATGTCTTTATTTTTCACAATATAAATTGTCAACGGTGTTATCTTCCTAGCAAATGTCTTTTCTAAATATTCAAGAACAATATTTTTAGTTGCGTTATCATCTTTTAATAATGATATAGTATCGATAATAACAGTATTTTTATCCTTCCACATATATGAAGCAACACCTATTGGCTTATTTCTTTTATAAATAAGTAATCTTGTTAATTTGCTGTCGAAATTATTTATATTCAACTTGTTTCTAATTTTGTTATCAATCAATGCATCACTTGCGGAGATAACAGGTTTTAAAGAAATATTCTTCTTTTCTGTTTTGTAATATATATCATCATTAAATAATGCTTCTTTTTCGTAATTATAAAGCATCTTCAAAAAATTATTTTTTGATGATGGATATTTTTTATATAACAAATTTAATAAATCTTTCATCTCTTTGCGCATTGTAAATCCATCATTAGGGCAGTGAGATGAAAAAGCAGGTATGTTTTCTTCTTTAACCGTTGAAACAATTTCGCTTTCTCTAATGAGAATTAACGGTCGAATAAACATTATGTCTGCTCGTTCAAGATACATTTTTGGTTGGAATGTCGCTATTCTCCCTCCAAAAATTTCATTCATAAATAATGTTTCGATTGCGTCATCGCCGTGATGAGCAAATACAACTTTATTGCATTTAAAACTTTTTGCCGCTTTATTGATCGCGGCTTTTTTCATTCTTGAACATATTGAGCATGGAAGATGTTTGTCTTCTTTTTGTTGTATTTTAAGTATTTGATATACGTCTTTAGCGTCAACAACATTTAGTTTTAAACCGATAGATGAAAGGTATTCTTCAATTGGTTTGCTATTAAAACCCGGAAAACCTAAATCTAATATTGTTGGAACTATTTCAAATTTTGAACATGAAAATTTTTGATATAGTTTTAATGCATAGCATAGAAGCATTGAATCTTTGCCTCCGCTTACACCAATCATTATGCGGTCATTTTGCTCAATTAGATTGAATAATTGATCAGCTTGTCGAATTCCACCTAAAATACCTTTGATAGATTTCATGCAAATATTATAATATTTTTGTTATGAATACTCTATCAGGATGTTTATTAATTAATAAAAATGTTGGAAATACTTCTAGAGATGAAGTAAATATTGTTTCAAAAAGACTTCACGAAAAGAAATGTGGTCATATTGGAACTCTTGATCCTTTTGCAAGCGGTCTTTTAATTGTCCTTGTTGGAAAAGCCACTAAAATATCTCCTTTTCTTGAAAAGAAAGATAAAACATATATCGCTAAACTCGAACTTGGAAAATTAACTGATACCGGCGATAAAGAAGGAAACGTTATTGAAGAAAAAGATGTTCCTACCCTTGATAAAGAAAAAGTTAAAGAAGTACTTAATTCATTTTTAGGTGAATCATATCAACTTCCTCCAATGTATAGTGCTATCCGTAAAAACGGAAAACATTTATATGAATATGCAAGAAAAGGGGAAGAAGTGGAAAGAGAACCACGAAAAATCAATGTTTTTGATATAAGACTTTTGTCGCTTGAAGATAATAGTCTTGTTTTCTTAGCAAAAGTATCAAAGGGAACATATATAAGAACTCTTGGTGAAGATATTGCTAAAAAACTTAATACTGTTGGATATCTTTCATCTCTTGAAAGACTTGCTATTGGTAATTATTCCTTAAAGGACGCTACTAAAGCGGATGAAGTCACAGAAAACGATTTAATCAGTATTGATGAAATGCTTAAAGATTATCCTTATTTTATTCTTGATGAAAAATTAGCAAAAAAGGCTCTTAATGGTGTTCCTTTGCTATTTAATAGCAATGATGATGAAGTTTTAGTTAAAGATAAAGATGGAATTATTGCAATTTATAAAAAAGATCACGATAATGTATATACTTGTCTTAGAGGCCTTAGATGAAAGCTGTTGATTTATATTTAAATAACATTCAATCGTTTGAAAATGGCTTAAGCATTTGCTTAGGCTATTTTGATGGTGTTCATCTAGGACATAAAAAAATTATTAACGAATGTAGTAAAACTGGAAAATATGAAAAAGCAATTTTAACTTTTTCTGAGCCAATTTCTAGTTTTATAAAAACAAATAAATCAAAAGAAGTTCTAACTTCACTAACAGATCGTTTTAGAATCATTTCTAGATATAATCTAGACTATTATTTCATTTTCCACATCAATAAAGAATTTTTAGATTTAAGCGCAGATGAATTTATTAAGATATTACAGAAATTGAATGTAAAAGAAATCTTTTGTGGATTAGATTACCGTTTTGGAAAAGGCGCTGAAGGTGATATTTCTTTATTAAAGAAATTTTTTATTGTTCATGTTGTAGATACATATTTAGACAACGATAAAAAAGTATCCTCGCAAGATATTATTGAACTTTTAAAAGAAGGAAATATAAAAGAAGCAAATAGATTACTTGGTCAAAATTATCAAATATATGGAACAATTATAAATGGTCATCATAATGGCGAAAAATTTGGAATTAGGACCGCGAATGTAAAATTTGATACAAATTATGTTGTTCCATTATATGGAGTGTATAAAGTCATTATTTATATCGATAATATGCCTTATTTGGCAATCGCAAATGTTGGAGTTCATCCAACAATAGACAAAGAAGTTAAACCAATTCTTGAAGTCCATATACCTTACTTTGAGAAAGATATATATGGTAAAAATGTGTATGTTGAATTTCTTGATTTTATTAGAAAAGAAAGAAAATTTAATTCAACTGATGAACT
>JBNMLE010000071.1:0-2945 GCA_050874705.1 Bacilli bacterium | reverse complement strand
GTTATTGCTTTTATAATATGTTTTCATTTTGTTCATTTTTCTTATATCAAATATTTAAACAAATTATTCAAAGTTTTAATAATTAGTGATAATTACTTCTTCGATTTCTCCACGATTATTTCCGTTCGAATTGATCGATCTTTTTGCTTTGATTATATGTATATTAAAATCTTTATATATTTCATTTATAAATGGTGTATTAGCATTGCTAACCATCACCTTAACTTTATTTTTAGTAAGTTCGATCATTAAATCTCTTAATCTAATTTGGTCTTCTTTGCTAAAACCTGTTTTTGTGTATGAAGTAAACGATGTATCTTTGACATTATCGTATGGCGGATCGAAATAGATAAAATCATTTCTTTTTGCTTTCAAACTTACTTTATAAAAATCTTCACACAAAATAATCGGACCTAAAATTTGTTATCACCAAAAGTGGATTAGACTTTGTAAAAGAGTATTAAAAGATAACGGAACAATAATGATTTCATCGACTCTTCATAGCGTATACGCAATTGGAGTTGCACTTGAAAAAGAAGGATTTTCTATTATCAATAACATTATTTGGAGAAAGACTAATCCTACTCCTAATTTAGCGTGTCGAAGTTTTACTCATTCAACGGAAACAATCATCTATGCAAGAAAAATTTTACCTTTTGGTAAAAAAGGGAAGCATTTTTTTAATTATTCTCTCATGAAGGAGATGAATAGTAATAAACAAATGAAAGATTATTGGGAATTTGATGATGATGAAATAATTTCTTTTTCTTCTTGCCCAAAAAGTGAAAAGAAATATGGAAATCATCCAACTCAAAAACCTGAAAAATTAATGATGAGACTTCTCCTTGCATCTACAAAAGAAAATGATGTGGTTCTTGACCCTTTTTGCGGTTCTGGAACAACAGGAGTAGTGGCAATAAAACTTAAAAGAAATTTCATTGGAATCGAACAAAATGATGAATATCTAGAAATAGCTAAAAAACGCTTAACGGAGTATCAGTATGAACAATAAGAAAGATTTTGAAAAATGGTTAACTAATCTTAAAGATAGCATTGCTTCTTGGAACTATTACACCGATTTTAAGAAGGTTTATAAAAATGTTAATGAAATTAAAATTGAATTAAACATTTTAAATTCTTTGATAGGCTCAAAAGATATTGAAAACGAGTTTAAAAATATTGTTTTAACGTATCCAAATGTTATAAAAGTTATTCCCATACTTCTTGCAAAAAGAGAACACGATATAAAAATTCTAGACACAAGCGGTGAATATAATTTTAATTTTATTAAAATGAATTATTCTATCGACCAATATGTTATTTTTATGCGCAACAGCGGTTTATTTGATCTCCTTCAAAACCATATTATAAACAATCTTGTCGATTATGTTATGGGCGTAGAAGTAGGTATGGACACTAACGGAAGAAAAAATAGAACCGGGGATGTAATGGAAGATATAGTTGAGTCATATTTGATAAAAGCAGGATTAGAAAAAGATAAAACATATTTTAAAGAAATGTATGCTTCTGAATTAGAAAAGAGATTCAATATTGATTTGTCTAACATCAGAAATAATGGAAAAGGAGAAAAGAGATTTGATTTTGTTTTTATTGGAGCTTTAGGAACAATTTATGCGATTGAATGTAATTTTTATAGTGGTGGCGGTTCTAAATTAAATGAAACTGCAAGAAGTTATAAAACATTAGCACTAGAAGCTAAAAATATTGAGAATTTCTCTTTTATTTGGATTACTGATGGAAAAGGATGGGATAGCGCTAAAAAGAATCTACTTGAAACATACGAAATATTAGATGATTTATATAACATTAATGACTTAGAAAAAGGCGCTATTAATAAATTGGTGGATAATGATGAATATTTGAAATTGATATTGAATGCAAAAATTCAAAATTTGTAAAGCTTTAACTAAATAAATGCTACACTATTAAAAAAATTGGAGATTTTTATGAAAAATAATGTGTTGAAAAAATCATTCATCGGTCTATTAATCGCTCTTTCTGCACTTACTTGTGGCGGATGCGAGCAAGAAGAAAATGATGAAAATATTGAAGTGGGCGCCATTGGCTGTTATGTGGCAATCAACGAAAATATAAGCAAAGTCAGCTTCTATTCCACAAATTCTGAAGAACCTACTCAAGAACAAAAAGAGTGGCTCTATAGGCATTTTTGCATTAATAGGAAATGCTATAAATATATTTGTCTTAATGAAAATAACAGGTTTATATTTTATAATTATTATAATTCTATAGGTGAGCAACAATTTGTCGATAATCCTGGAACATGGGGCGTTGAGAAAAATGAACCAAATGTTGTATATCAATATCCAGGAAACTATTTAAAATGGAAAATTCTATATAAGGAAAATGGCTATTTTTATGCTGATTATGGTGTAAATGATGAAATTGCTAAAAATGTAAATATTAAAATACGTTACAAATATTATGAAACATTTTCAGAAGCCGTTGCTTCAGGAAAATAAATTTTGTTGTTTAACAATCTAGATTAATATATAATTTTAATCGCAACTTATTCTAAGATAAGCGAATAATCCGACGCTTACCATGGATTAAGTCAAGATATTGAGGAGGATTTAAAAATGGCATTATCAAAAGATAAAACAGCCGAACTCGTCAAGAAGTATGGAAAAAACGATAAGGACACAGGTTCTGTCGAAGTCCAAATCGCTCTCCTTACTGAACAAATCAATCAACTCACAAAACACCTCAAAGCAAACAAAAAAGATGCTTCAGGTCGTCGTGGATTATTTGTTCTTGTCGGAAAACGCCGTGGTTTACTCGATTACTTAAATCGTACAGACCGTGACGCATACGTCAAGCTTCTTGCCGCTCTTGAAATTCGTAAATAATATTCAAGATTTGATTAGACCACTTATAGTGGTCTTTTCTTTTTGTTTATTTTAGAT
>JBNMLE010000070.1:0-2998 GCA_050874705.1 Bacilli bacterium | reverse complement strand
GGATTCATAATTGCAACATCAAATTTCGGCATATTTTCTTCCTTCATAAAATCATTAATAATATCATATAAATCCAACCACTGATTTGACTTTATTAATAAAGCATAATCATCATTTCCAAATTGAATAGAATTTACAACATTATCTACAAATTTGTTATATTTTTCTTTATCATCAGTAATATATACTACTGAATTATTTATAGAAGCCATATAAGCACATTCATAATTATGCACTACAAAAATAAATTTATTCTTGTATTCATGACATTTCAGCATATATGGCAATTGCCAATTATCACTTTCAGGTTCAATTCCAAATTCAGTTTCAGACTTTTTCATATATCCTCTTATTTTTTACAAGTAAAATATAACAAAAAGGTTAACTATTGTCAACCTTTTTTAATGTAAATTTATATTTACGTAAATTATAGTTTACTTAACATCTTCATAAGTTTTATCCCAAAAAACCTTATTTCCGACGCCGTCAAACATTCCAATCATTTCAAATAGGTCTTGAGTATTTACTACATTAAGCCATTTTTCACCAGCTTCCTTTAAAAACCAATGAGCATCTGTCGTTGTAAATAAAACTACAGGTTTAATAGAATCTTCCCAAAGCGCTTTATCATCATTAGAAATAATACCACGTTTACGCAATTCTTTCATCTTTTCATTTACTTCAACATAAGCCTTTTGAATACCATCTTGCCAACCTAAAGTTTCTTCTGTTCTAAACTTTGATTGAACAGAAATCAAAAAATTCTTATTATTCAATGCATGACAATATCCATCAACACCTCTATCCTGTTTAGAATCTCCTTCCCAAGAAAGAAATTTCATGGCAAATGGAAGCGTTTGCACATTTCTAAGAATTGACTCAGTAATTACTTCAAAGATATTACCTTTAAATTTACTTACAATTTTATGTGAATCTTCTTCTGTATCTTGAATTTCTTTTGCCAATTTATAACACTTTTTGGAAAACTTATTAATAATTTTAGTCAAATAAGTATTATCAAGATATTCTTTCCAACCTTTTTCTGACATATATTTAAAGAATGAAACATAAAGTTCTTTCAATTCTTTATTATCAATTCCACATGTGACGCTACCACTATGAGTTCCATTTGTACAAAGTAAACTTTTAGTTTCCAACATATATTTCTCCTTAGTCATCAAGAATACTCTTAGTTAAACCATATTGCATAATCATAGTCATATTATTCTTCCAAAAATTGATACGATATTCAGTTCGCATAGGTTCCTTTTTAGGAAGATCATTATAAAAACTATCAATAAAATCTTCTTTAGTCTTTTCTTCTGTAAAAAATCTTTCGTGTTCCTTAATAGAGGCTTTAATTGCTTCATTAATCTTCTTAAATTCTGCAATTAAAACATTGCCCTTTTTATCATTTTTATCATCGTCACCACCGTCCATCTGATCTTCAATGTGGCCACCAAAATCAAGACTACCACCAATAGCATAGATAAGTTTATGCAAGAAATCCTGATCTTCATCCAACAAATCTTTACCATTAAAACGCACAGGAGCAATAAGAGCAAAGTTCTTTTTGTTTTTTGCAATTCTGCAACCACGCATAATAGCCTGATACAAACTTGCATCTTCCTTAGAACAAAGCATCAAAACACCATTAATAGTAGGAAGATCAATACCTTCAGTCAACATAAATGCATTCAAAATAATCTTATTGCCAGTATCTTTTCGACATGCTTCAAGAAGACTTTCCTTTGTCCATTCCTTACCATTTGCATCAACATCGCTGTTATTCAACTTACATTTTCCATAAGCGATAAGCTGACCTTTTTTATTCTTTTGCTTCTTTTCAGAAGCAAAAGAATATACATTAACATTAGACAAACGACTGGAAACATTTTTGGAAGCGGCATCAACACTTTCAATAGAAGAAAGAAAAACAATCATAGAAGCGCAATTGTTATTATTCTTTTCAATCTTAATCAATTTTTTAAAACCAGCTTCAATTGCTTTAAATTCAGCTGACTGTTTTGTCTTAGAAGAATGATCATCATCTGCAACACCAGTAAAATTCAAAGTATACAAAACTGGCGGAACAACAATTCCATCAGCAAGCGCTGCATTAAAATCATATTTTACAAGAGTATTAAGTGAATTTGTCACATATTCACCAGGTGTAGCAGTAAAATAATATGCTCTTTCAGCCGCTTCATTTGCTTTCTTAATAATATCGGCATCGATATTCTTATGGCATTCATCATGAATATACAAATTCAGGCCACAGCTTTTACAGATGCTAAACAAATTATCTTTATACATATTTTCAGACGTTGCAGTCGTAATAATTACTACATGCTTTCCACGACGGCGAGACATTTTAATTTTATTCTTTAAATCTTTCAATTTAACATTATCAATCAGTTCAGAAATATATTCAGCAGAACCGTTCTTTGTATTCATACCACAAAGACAGTATACATCTGCACGAGTTGCAAAATTCTTAATAAACTTAGAATAATTTTCTCCAAGCTGAGCATTCAACAAAAGACGATGAGAAGCAACCAAAATAATAGCAGATTCATTTTTACGTTCAGCGCGCATGAATTCTTTGTTAATTAAAGCGGCTTGAACAAGAGTTTTTCCAGCACCGCAAGTCAATTCAAAAAGACCAAAATTATTATTTTCTGCTGCTTCAAAACATTTAATTTGTGTATCTCTAAAATCTTTAATAAGAATCTTACCAGTTTTAATCCATTTTTTATAATCAGCCATATTTAAAACCTCTTTTAATTTTACAAGTAAAATATAATAAAAAGGTTGGCGCTTGTCAACCTTTTTTATGTAAAATTATGTTTACACTTCTTTTCCTTTTTTGTATAACCAAAGTAAACTTTGTTTATCTTTTAGTAAAAATATATTTACAAATCTTTTATTTCTTTAATTCCTTTGATATAGAGTCATCGTCAATGTAAATATATTCATCTAATTCTTTTTCAAACTT
>JBNMLE010000069.1:0-3122 GCA_050874705.1 Bacilli bacterium | reverse complement strand
TTCTTATATTATATATAAAGAAAGTTCTACATTCTATAAGATTTTAAACCAAGCAACTCAACGCTTTTTACTTTGAAATGCTAACTAGTATTTTTAAGTTTTCTTATTTCTTAACATTTTTTGTGTTTTTATATAAAATAACGTAGAGGTTAAGATGGAATTTGGTAAAAAAACATGCACTTGGTGCGGCAAAGAATATGATTCGCAAGAAGAAATATGTCCTTTTTGCGAACATGGAAAAGAAAAAATAAATCCAAAAAGATTTGGCAAAAGATATCTTGTAACACCAATATGGAAACAAGCTCTATTATTTTTAATTGGTTGTATCGGCTTTCAAATAATTGCTGTATTAGTTTCATTATTCATACAATTATCAAACGCTAGTTTATATCCTACATATGATCAGATGACTGAATTTTTATCAACCGCTAAAATATCAGGCATAATCAATATAACTTCTTACTTATTATTATTTGCAATATTATGTTTAACTCTTTGGAAAGATAATTTAAAAATATTTAAATCATTTATTGATTGGAAAGTTTTTGTTGGTGCGGTCATTGGTTGTGCTGCTATTTATGCATTTAATATGTTTTACAATACCGTTTTATATATTTGTGGGCTTGATATCGCAAACAATGACAATCAATCTGGTCTTGAAAAAATTATTGAAATATATCCTCTGCTATCAATAATTGTTTTTGGCGTTATTGGACCATTTTGTGAAGAAGTTACTTACCGCGTAGGTTTATATACATTAGGAAGAAGATTAAATAAATATGCTTCATATGTTATAACAATCATCGTATTTACACTTATTCATTTTGACTATTTAAGCACGAATATAGCAAACGAATTATTAAATATACCATTTTATGCTTTCGCGGCTTTTACATTTACATTTTTATATGAAAAACTTGGCTTTGGAGCATCATTTGTATCGCATTCGATTAATAATTTAATTAGCGTTATTTCAGTTGCTCTTTTAAATCAAATTCAATGATATGAAATTCTTAAAATTAAATGAATTTATTATAAAAATATTCGCATTTCTTTTTATGACACTTGATCATATTGGAATATTTTTAATTGCTTATTCAACTAAAGCATTTGAAGATCCAATGTACTCGTGTGGATTTATATTTAGATGTTTTGGAAGACTAGCGTTTCCGCTTTTTGTATTAATGCTAGTTGAAGGAATAAGACATTCAAAGAATTGTTGGAAATATTTATTAAGAATATCTATTGTAATGAGTGTTGTTATGATATCAGAAATAATTATTTATTATTTCATATCGACAGATATTGAATTCGCTTATTCGCCTTTAATTGATTTATTCTTATGTTGTTTAACATTGATTTTGTTAAAAAGAAAAGATAAATTTTCCTTCTTTGCAATACTTCCGATTTCCTATTTGGTTTTTACTTTTGGTGTCCAATTATATGAATCGATTAATAACGTTACAATAAATTATTTCCCGTTTTATATAAGGCCAGGTTATTCACTTTTAGGATTAGTTCTTTCACTACTCTTTTATTATTCATATGACATTGTTGATAAAATTGCTATTAAAAAAGGAGTTGAACTGATTTCTTTTAAAACATCAAATCAATATCAATTTTTAATCAATGTCACTCAAATATCATCTCTTGTTTTGATAAATATTGTTATTTATTGCTTAACATATTTTAATTTAGGTAACCAAGCATTGTGGTTTAATAGCGAAATTCAAACATGGTCTATGTTCGCTTCTTTATTAATATTCTTTTATAACGGTAAACGCGGATATAACAAAAAATGGTTTCAATATGCATCATATTGTTATTTCCCAGTGCATATTATTATCATTTATTTCATTTTTTTCTTAATATATAGATGATAGGAGGAAAAAATATGATTACATATATTAAATCCAAAGAACAATTTGAAGAAGAAATTAAAAATGGAATTACATTAGTTGATTTTTATGCAACTTGGTGTGGACCATGCTCAATGCTTGCACCGCTTTTAGAACAACTTAGTGAAGAAACAAATATTAAGATATTAAAAATAGATGTTGATGAACTAGGTGATTTAGCAGAGCAATATCGTATAATGTCCATTCCAACTCTTTATTTATTTAAAGATGGAAAACTACTAAAAGTTGAAAGAGGCTATATGCCATATAAAAACCTCAAAGAATTCATTAATTTATAAAATTCAATGTGACGCATTTTATATCTTGCATTTTTTCTTAAGTTCAGTGATAATAATATGCGTCGCATTTATTGGATCATTGGTGTAGCGGCTAACATGTCTCCCTGTCACGGAGAAGATCAGGGGTTCGATCCCCCTATGATCCGCCATCGCAGATGTAGTTCAGTGGTAGAACATCAGCCTTCCAAGCTGATTATGCGGGTTCGATTCCCGTCATCTGCTCCATTAGAAAAGCATAGGTTTGATACAAATGTTATCAAGCCTTTTTTCTTTGCAGATAGGAACATTTATCCTTTCCGCCAAAAACATCCAAAACCATGTGAAAGATATTTTCGCTAGGTTCTTTTTCGTTTTGCATATTGCTACGGAACAATGATTAGGGGAGATTTTATAAAGATGAAATTTATCACAAGCATCGAGGAAATTGCATTTTAAAAAGTGGTTTTTTATAATCGTTTATGGTAAAAATATACAAGTAGTCTAGAACACTTATATCAATAGACTATAATCCACTTGTGAGATCGGTTCATAGACGGCGTAGTGCCTAAGAACACGTTAAGGGCAAGCGCACATTTGGTAACGAAAACAGTTGCAGATTTCCCAAATGTGGGAGATTTTATTTCATTAGTTAGAAGGAGCAATATTGATGATTTTTTATTTTTCGGCAACGGGTAACACAAAACATGTAGTTGATAGAATAAAACAGGAAAACGAGGAAATCATATCGATTGAAAATGTGATAGAAAGAAATCAATATGACTATAAAATTAACGATGATCGAATTGGAATACTCACGCCTACTTATAATTGGGGTTTGCAAAGTGTCGTTTATCAATTCCTTAAAAAGGTGAAATTTTCTTTTGAAACAAAGCCCTATATTTTTTATGTAGGGACTTATGGAACGACTACAGGATCTGCTTCAGCA
>JBNMLE010000068.1:0-3305 GCA_050874705.1 Bacilli bacterium | reverse complement strand
ATCACTGACAAGTTGATGACTCGTATGGAAGAACGTGGTATTGACGAACTTGACATCAAGTGCGCTCTCAAGTATGGTCAGAATTTCGCTTCTTCCAATGACCGTAACGCCACGTTGACTATCGATGCAATTGACGAAGCTGACTATGATAGCCAGATGACGAATTATGGCACTCCTGCTACTCACATTATTATCGTCCACAAGAAGAACGCCTTTGGCCCTGGTCGTGCAATTCTCGATGCGTATTTTGGTGACGACAACAATTCCAAAGTTCGCTACAATATGGGTAAGTAACTTACGTAAGTAACGTAACCAAACTTTTACAATCCATTCAAGTTCTGTAAACTAAGTTTTACAGAACTAAGGGTTACCAAGAGCCAAACAAATAAGTATATTTAAATCATCAAAATAAACAAACAAATCAAATCAGAAAGGATAAATAAAATATGAAGAATATGACTTTTGAAACAGCTAAGAAGCTCAACATTGTAGTAAGCGCTAGCATGCTGCCTCATAAGATGAAAATCACTTTTAAAAGGAAAACTTTTATGAAAAATACTAATAAGTCCAATGAAACTAACAAGATCGAAGATAATTTTTATATTGCTTTGCCGAATATATTTAACGATGATCTTGTTGTATTTGATAGTGTTAATTTTAAGTTTACTAAGCTTTGTTTGAAATGTGGCGAAACGCATCGAAATAAAACGAATCGAATTGAAAAACGTTTAAAGGAAGAAGCGGCGAATGCCGGTGGAGTGACCTCTATTCATAGCTTAAATATTTCTACAACAAATATTAACAAGAAGTTTAATGCAACTAAGAAGAATATGTTTGATAGAGACATTTTTGGACATAAAGCTATTGACGATCATGCAGGTAATTGTTATGAAAATACTATTTTTGGTGTATATCTTGGAAATAGTGATAGAAAACTTTGTCCGGAATATGCAGCCGACATTGAGAATTTAAAAGAAGAAGGTCGGTTTTATGGTGATGAATACATGCATTTTGAAAAGCTCGTTAATTCTTGGCTTGAAAATAAGGATGAAGACTATAAGAATACATGGAAGGAAATTATTAAACATGAAGAAAAATATAGTAAATCCTACTGTAGTATAATTATTGATATGTTGAAGGAATTATTTAATGAAAATTTTCTTCCTTTCGTAAATCGTTATTGTGAATTCCTTGAGATTGAACCTACTACAAAACCATGTAAATTATTTTATCATCAGAAGTTGGCTCTTAAAATACTTTATAAGTATATAATTGATTGTATGCATTTTATTATTGCTTTACTACCTTGTCGTTGGGGTAAGACTATTTCTATGATTCATTTGTTTACTAATATTTCTGCTCGTTTAATGCCTGTAATTAGTTATATTGGAACTGTTCCTACTTCATATAAAAATGAAAAATATACGTATACAGAATTTAAGGATATTCAGTTAATTGATCTTGATTCAGAGAAAGATGTTAACAACTTTGTTTATAAAGGTGGTAAGGTAATGGTACTTTTAAGAACCACAGGAAATATTGAATGTTTTAACCGTCGTATTAAATCTATTATAGTTATTGGAAAGAAAATGAATTTAAAGTCTAACGAAATTTTTAATGTTCTTGAAGAAGTTGATTATGGAAATCATTTAAAGGATAAATTTTTTAAAGATTATTGTAAAGAAATTAGTAAGAATTTTGGCAATTCTAGAGAAATGACAACGCTTGCTATTACTGGTACTGAAGCTTGGAAGGCTGAAAAGATCACTGCATTTGGCAATATAGATTGTAGTATTACTGTTAATAAGAATGACTGGAATCAAATTTCTTGTTAAACTAATGTAAAACAGTTTTACTGTAAGCAAACTTTTTAACGAAAGTAAAAAAGTTTTACAAAAAACAGGGTTTACGAGAGCAAAGATTTTTTCTATATTTAACTTGTTAAAATAAAACAAATCTTCAAAGGAAAAAGGAATAAAATTATGAAGAAGAATAAAATTGCCACTGCATACAAGAACAACAGTAACTATAATCCTTATGATTATTTGGAAGACGCTCCAAAATGCTCGCGTGTATCTGTTATACACCATGTAAGAAATATGTCTATTAATGATATGTTAAAGAAAAAGAATACTGAGCTTAAGCTTAGTAAGAATACAGATGATGAATATGGTTTTGGATGCACACAACTCCTTACTATTTGTCCTACTGAGATGCTAGATTATCTATTTAATTCTAGTGTGAATACATGTTTTAATACTAATAAAAAGTCAAAGCCGGACGATAACTTTTTTCTGTCTTGCAAACCATATGAAGCTACTATATTTTTTACATCATTAACGAATAATCAGCAAGAAGATTGTTGTAAGAAGGGTAATGCATGGGCACAGAATAATAAGGAATTTAACCATATTATGTTTGTAACTATTAATGGTATTTATCTTAGAAATGCTCAATGTGCGCAAATATATGCAAATGGTATAATTAATTCACATTCAGATAAACATATAGTTTTTATAGCAAATAATATGCCTGCGCGATCTTTTTCTGTTCCTAAGCTTGTGAATGGTGTAATGTTTGTTAATAATCCTGGTATTGCTCCTGCAGATCAAAAAACTAACAGACTTACTACAATTGATGCAGATAATGAAAATAAGACTGCTCACATGTATTGGTTTAACTTTAGTGATATTAGAACAGTGTGTCCTTTGTATCAACAATTATATTTAGATAATGAAAATAATAGAAAGTATACTGATCAGAATGGAAAACTGTTTCGTTCTATGATTGATTGTGATACTAGTATTTTTAAAATTCAACAAGGAGATCTTCAGAAAGAAGTAGAAAAGAAATGGACAACTAAGGAATTATTTGAAGAAATTAATAAACATGAATTTAATAATTCTTGTATTGCTAATTATGTGCAAAATAATCAGACTGAATTTGTTAATAAGCTTATTGAATTATTTTCTGGTTATAAATTTAATAAAGATAATTTGAAAGATCTTCCTAAAATTAGTAATAGGTATGATGTTAATGGTGGCGATATTAATCATGGTCGCACATATAAAGGTGGTAAGTCTAATAAACCTGAAACAGAAGATAAGAAGAAAGAGAATAAATATATGATATTGCCTTTGCAATTTGCTACTCTGATTATCAGGTACTGGTTTGAACAAGATTATGAATACAGAACTTATGAAAATTTCTGCGGAATTATTAGAAGTGTATTGCCACTAAAGATTTGGGATAGATTTTTTGATGCACAGTCAAATTATTCCAAAGAACCGGCTAAAGAGCTTTTT
>JBNMLE010000067.1:0-3485 GCA_050874705.1 Bacilli bacterium | reverse complement strand
TTAGTTACAGCATATAAAAGAGATTTTGATCCAACAGCTGATAATGTTAAAGTTGTTGTTGATAAAGAAACTGGTGTTCATTATCTAATTATAAAAAGCGGTGCTGGTGTCGGAATCACACCTTTATTAGATGAAAAAGGAAATGTTGTTATTAAAAAGTAACATATTGATAATTTAAAATATGAATAATTTGATCAAAAAATATATAAAAGAAGGATATATTGTTTCGCCTTTTAATGATGTTTGTTGTTATGGTTTCGAAGAAAAAACAAAGATTAAAAAGATTAAAATCGGAAAAGAGAAATTAAAATATTTTTTAACGTGTTCATTAAATGATTTATATGACAATTTGTCTTCTTATGATGGATATTGTTTATTAAAAATTAATGATAAATATCAAATAACAGCGAAAGAAATTTCTAAGAAGCTTGAGAATGTTTTAAATTCTTTAGATGAAAATAGTTTTGACGACTTGAAAGCATGGCTTCGTTTTGTATGCATAGATTTAAAATCGGCATATTATCCTAATTACGATGAACATTTCTATAAAAAATATCTTGGCGATTATTTATTTAAAAATGATGAGCATATTGTCTCTTATATTCTCTTTTTAATGGTAAATGAATTAAATAAAGATAATTTTGAAGAAAATTTGATAAAGTACATTAATTTTATAAAAGAAATTAAAAGCAAAGAACAAGAATATAGCAAAGAAACAATGTCGTTAATTCTTAATTTGATTTCATATGAAGTTTATATGAATGAAAATATTAGCGGTGAAATGAGACAATTTTACCACGATAGCCTTTTAGAAAATGCTGAAAAAGGTGACAATTGGTCAATGAAAACGCTAGGATATGAATATTATGAAGGAACAAATTTATTTCCCCTTGATCAATTAAATTCCGAATATTGGTTGAGAAAATATTTTGAGGCAACAGGTGATAGTGATGTCGCTAGAACATTAGGATATATTTATTATTATGGACGAGTTAATAATGGCACCCCTGAAAAAGAAAAAACATTCCAATATTTTGCAATAGGCCATTTTGCTGGTCATTATTTTGAAGCGACATACAAATTAGCGGATTGCTATGTAAAAGGATATGGAACACCTATATGCCATGAAGCAGCATATAATTTAGTTACTTCTATTTATGCAGAAACATTAAAAATATTTTTATGTGATCCTTTTTCTAAATTTGCCGATGTTGCATTAAGACTTGGTCAATATTATCTTGATGGAATTTTTGTTAAGAAAAATTTACATGAATCATATTTATATTTTTTGGAAGCTAAAACCGCTTTAACCACAAGATTAAAAGCGGGTGAATATGTCGGTGATAGAGGCCTTGCATGTAAAGTTAATGATTCATTAAATTTAGTTAAAGAACAGTTAAATATTCCTCAATATAGAGAATTTAAATATGGCGGATATGTGACTTCTATTATTAGTGAAAGATATGATGACTGCAAAATTGATCTTTCATTTATTGATAAAAACACATTGCATATCAAATTAACAAAAAGAAAAAATGATGACCAATATTTTTTAAATATCAAACCAAATATTGCATTTGGAGAGAGAAGCAAAACAATCGAATATTATTTACAAAATTTTGAATTCGGAGATGATTGTTACGATAGTTTTGATTGTCTTAAGATAACATCTATTACAATCGATAATGAGCATTTAATTATCTTTAAAGGAAAAGAAATTAGCGGTGGAAAAATTATAATTCATGGCATGTTTGAAAATGCTATTGTTGTACCACAGAGCTTACAAAACCCAAACAAGCTATATAATCTCATTAAAGTTAATATTGATGGCAGAATGTATCAATATTTATCTGATAAAGATGTTTTAGAAAATGAAGATGTTAATATTTTATTTAACAATGAACTTATTAACACAAAAGTAGTTGAAGTGAATAAAGTTTATGAAGATGAACTTCCTTTACCGCTTGAAAAGATGAACCAAACTATTGACGATTATAATTGATCTTTCTCTTTCTTAACAATACAAGCTTATGTCTTTATATAAGGACAAAAATAGTTTTTTTGTGATACACTTTTTATTGTCGTTTATTCTAGTTGCAGGAGGTGGATCATGAAAAGAACTGATACCCAAATACATTTTATTGAATTATTACTTACGCTTGATTATTTATTAAACAATACAGATGAAAATAATCCTGCAACTCAACAAAAAATATGTGCATATGCACAAAAATACGGCCTCAAATTTAGTGGTGGAAAAGCCGGTGATGATATTAAAAGGCAGCGCATATCAAACTGCTTATCATTTTTAGAAAATATATCAATTAAATATCCTGATGCATTGCCATTTATTTTAGAAACAACTGATTCAGGAAAGTATTACATTGAACAAAAAAACGGTCTTGATAATAGCCAAGTAGCTCATCTTTTAGCGGCATTAAAAAATGATAAATACACAAGTGAAGATGACGCTGAATTTTTAATGGAAAATGTTTTAAACACATTTTCTACTAGCGATGATAATCGTAAAAAGATTATGGATGAATTTAGTTTATTAAATCGCGACGTTAAAAAATGTGGTAGAAATACATTAAAAAATGTCGAATTATTCAAAAAAGCATATAAAGAAAACAAAATAATCAAAGTTAAAGGGCCATTAAGCTTTCGAGATGATTATTCGTGGCATCGCGTTTGCTATATAAAAGAATGTGATGGAAAATTATTTGTCTTACTTCTTCCACTTGAAAAAAGGTATCACCAAAAGGCATAGAATGTAGGTCATATATTTATGAACCAATTAGTAATATAAACATATTTCAAAGCAATAAAGTGACAGATTATTTATGCAAGGATTTTGAAAAGAACAGAGATTTAAATAAACTTTTTCAAGATACTAATCCTCGTGTAGCATATGTCTTTAAAAGTCTTGATGAGTTTATATCACGAATGATATTAAGAAGAGAAAAGATTTTGACTTCTATATCATTTCTTTTCAGCTCAAGAAACCTACAATTAGTCAAAAGAAATATTGAGGAACAATTTGGAGATAAATTTAATTATATTTGTGTAAAACATGTTTTGAAAAAAACAATTCTAATACATTATTTTCAGATTCAAGAGGAAGAAAATACATAAAAGTGTCAGAAAAAGAGTCACATTTATGTTGCGCAACTATTAAAGCGAATGTGGATGATTTTGCTCACTGGTACTTCAATTCTTTAGGTAATAATGAAGTTCCAAATTTTGCAAATAAAATTGAGATTATCCAGCCATCATCTTTAAGAGCAAGAATAGCCTCGTTAGCTGCGAGGAGTTTTGCCAAAGTTTATTATTTATTGCCAAAAGATGAAAGACAAAATATGCTTAGTCAGCTCCCATTATTTAGCGGATTTGGTGTAGAAGAAATAGAAACCGCAAAAAAGGCGAGAGAGGAAAGAAAAGAAGAACGGAAATTGAAATATAATGAATTAAGAAAAAAATTAATT
>JBNMLE010000066.1:0-3717 GCA_050874705.1 Bacilli bacterium | reverse complement strand
GTTCTATTTGCTATATTAGTTGATTTATTAATTTATAATAATTATATATTTGATGATACTTTCAAGATGATGATTCTTAAAAGTGCACTTATAGCGAGAAAGAAAATAGGTTATACATTCTTAAATATTCTGATTTTTGTTGCTTTCTTTGCTGCTTTATTCTTCTTTCCATTTATAATTCCATTTATATCTTTTGCGTTTTATATCTATATAATTGAATTGATCAATCGAAAAAAATATATAAAAATTGCTCATGAAGAAAATATAAGGAATCTTCATCATGAGAATTTGTTTCTTCCAGTTATTAAAGAGGGAAAATTTATGAAAAAAATATTAGTTATCGGATCCACGAATATGGATTACACAGTTTATGTTGATGCTATGCCAAAAGATGGCGAGACTATTAACGGTATCAATAGATTTGTTCAGCCTGGAGGAAAAGGTTCTAATCAAGCAATTGCTATTCTTAAAGCAGGTGGAGATGTCACTTTCTTTGGTTCAATTAATAAAAGTGATTCTGATGGAATAATTATAAAGAAAACATATGATGAATTAGGGCTTAAATATGTATTAAAAGAAAGTGATAAAGAAACCGGAAACGCTACAATTATTGTTGATAAAGATAGTGAAAATAGAATCATCGTTGTAAAAGGGGCAAATGATGATATTTCTTATAAAGAAATAGATGATAACTTAGTTAAAAATAACGATATAATTGTTCTTCAAAATGAAATTCCATTAGAGACAACAGAATATATTTTGAAGAATTATTATAACCATGAAATTGTTTACAATCCCGCACCAGCAATAGAATTAGATGACAAATATTTTAAATATATAACTTATTTTATTGTTAATGAGACGGAATTATCTTTTTATGGAAAAGGTGAAACAATTGAAGAAAAAGCAAAATATTTGCTTAATAAAGGCATCAAGAATGTTTTAGTAACAGTTGGAAAGAATGGGTCTTTCTTATTCAAACAAACTGGGCAAATTATTCAAGCAAATGCATTTAAAGTAGATAGTGTTGACACTGTTGCAGCGGGAGATACTTATTTAGGCTATTTTATCGCATCAAAAGCTAAGATGCTTGATGACAAAGAATCGATGAAAATAGCTAGCAAAGCGAGCGCTATCGCGGTAACAAAAAAAGGGGCAATTAATTCGATCCCTTATTTAAACGAAGTTGAAAACTACAAATTCAAAGAATAAGTTGATTAATATTTATAATTTTTATTAATGAAATAAAGCTTTATTTATAAGATAATAATTATATGAAGAAGAAATTTTTAACCATTTGTAGTTTACTTATAGCCACATGTCTTTCATCATGTTCTAACAATGTTCATCACGCTTATAGTGAATATTTTTTAAATGTTGATTATAAATCAGATTTTAAAATACTCCAATTAAGCGACATTCATTTAAGTATGAAAGATGATTTAAATAAGCACTTTAAATTTATGGATTTAACAATCAAAGACGCAGATCCAGATTTAATTATTGTAACAGGTGATTTATTCACATTTGCTAGTAAAGATACGATGCATAGCTTATTTAATTTCCTTGATTCATATAAAGTTCCTTGGACAATCACATATGGAAATCACGACGAACAAGTATATTTTTCAATGGAATACATGACATCAACACTTAACTCATTCTCTGAATATTGTAAATATATAGATCATCAAGACGACGATATATTTGGTTATGCTAATTTTTGTATAAATTTAAGGAAAGATAATAAAACAAAATATCAATTATATGTTTTAGATTCTAATAGATATTATTATGGTGATTATTTTGGATATGACTATATTCATCAAGACCAAATTGATTGGTATGAAGGAATGGTAAATTATTCAAAAGAAAATAATGGCGGTGTAACAATTCCTTCATTAGCGTTTTTCCATATTCCTTTTGAAGAATACAAAACCGCATATGATTTATATGAAAATAATAGCAGTGAAGTAGAACACATTTTTGGTGATAATGGTGAAAGCGTTTCTTCGCCAAAATATAATAGTGGTCTATTTGACAAAATGGTTGAACTTGGCTCAACAAAAGGAACATTTGTTGGACATGACCATAACAATAATTCTGAAATTGTTTATAAAGGAATTCATTTAACATATGGTCTTCATTCAACTGATAGAATATATGGTGATTTAGACCGTCTTGGTGGATTATTAATCACTATTCACGATGATGATTCATTTTCAACGCAAAGAATATTCCATACATATGATGAGGTGAAATAATATGAAAAAGATTAAATTTTACGATATTATAACCGTTATCATTTACATTATTGGTGGCTCTTTAATTACATTTAACGCTGGCAATTTATTCTTTAGTGATATATCAAATTATGCAAGTGGATCAAGATTAACTATCATTGCAACATTTCCTCATTTTATGTTTATGTTCATGATTATAACTTTAGGTTTCTTCTTTGTTAGATATAGAAGACTCGAAGATAAATATAGATTACACTTTAAGAAATATTATTTTTTATTGTTTATGATTTTTTCCGCAATAGGAGTAGTAACATCTATTTTAAGCGGAACTATTGTTTATGGATCTTTTTTGGCTCCTTATCCATTTAATGGAGCGGTTTTAATTTGTTTTATAATTCATCTTTTAATACTCGCTTTTAGCGTTATAGCCTATACAAAAAATAATAAAAAAGTGGATTATGTCATTGAAAAAATGCCATACAAAAAATCATATATATGGTTATCAATTGCTTTTGTTTTATTTGCTTTTGTTGCTTTTTATAGATTAGGTGCTTCTATAAGCGCAATTATTTATACTGATTATAGATATTTTGCTTACACATTTTTGTTTTATTTTTCATGCATTATTCCAATGGTGCTTTTATTATATATTTCAATTTCAAAAATTCATGAATTCAATAATTTAACAAATATCTTATTTTATTCAATTACCCTCTTAGTTGGTCTTATATGTGCAATATATGTTATAAGTGAAGGAACAACTAATCCATTACTCATATCTCTTATATCGCCCGCAATGCCACTTGAAAGATTGGCAACGCTTCCGATGGAATCTGTTGTTTTGTATGGATTGTGTATACTTGTTCCTTTTGGAAAATTGTTATCTTATTTAATTAAAGCGATAAGAATTAACTAAAAAATTGTAATAATAATTATTCCGAATATCGATATAACTTTTAAGTTTGGAATTTATTTTGATATTTCGCCAGCTTTTTGAAGAGCTATTTTTGTAATAAATGGTCCACATAATTCATAAATCATCGTGGATGTTAATATAATGGCTAAAATCATATTTCCGTAAGTAACAAGTGTTGTTCCAAGTGCACTTGATGCATCGGCTACTAATAACGCATTACCATCAGCGACAAGTGTTTGGCTAGCAGTGGAAGCAAGGCCTATTGCAACACCTGCTTGAGGGAATAAAGTAAATCCTAAATATTTTTGAACTGTTGGTTCGGCTTTTGATATTTTCGCGCTTGAAAAAGCTCCTACCCATTTGCCTAAGGCACGTGTTAATAAATAAACAACCGCAATAACGATCATGACAAGAGCGTTTTTCGATGCAAAAATCGTTAAATCTAGATTGGCACCTGAAACAATGAAGAAAAGCATAAAGATTGGTGGGGTAAACATATCCATTCTTTCGAATATAAGTTCGCTATCAGAACGTGTATTGATTAAAACTGCACCAACC
>JBNMLE010000065.1:0-3813 GCA_050874705.1 Bacilli bacterium | reverse complement strand
TCAGCTTCAGCATTAGCTTCTGCTTCATGAACCATACGGTCGATATCTTCTTTAGAAAGTCCATTAGATCCAGAAATTGTAATTTCTTGTTCTTTTTGGCTATCTAAGTCTTTAGCTGTAACTTTAACAATACCGTTAACATCAATATTGAATGTGACTTCAATACGTGGTTCACCTCTACGTGCTGGTTTAATACCAGAAAGTTGGAAGTGACCTAATAATTTATTATCAGCTGCCATTGGACGTTCACCTTGGTAAACCATAATATCAACTGCAGGTTGATTATCAGCGGCTGTTGAGAAGATTTGGCTCTTAGTTGTAGGAATTGTAGTATTTCTTTCAATAAGAGGTGTCATCATACCGCCAAGAGTTTCAATACCAAGTGTTAAAGGAGTAACATCGAGAAGAACAACATCTTTAATATCGCCACTTACAACACCACCTTGAATAGCGGCACCGATAGAAACAGCTTCATCAGGGTTGACAGAAAGGTTTGGTGTCTTTCCAGTCATCTTCTTAACAAGTTCTTGAACGGCTGGCATACGAATTGAACCACCGATAAGAAGGACTTGATCAAGATCATTTGCAGTTAATTTAGCATCCGCTAAAGCGCGTCTAACTGGTTCTTCAGTACGAGCAAGTAAATGTTTTGTCATATCTTGGAATTTAGCTCTTGAAAGAGTTGTTTCAAAGTTGACAGGTCCATTTGCACTCATAGCAATAAATGGAAGTGAAATTGTTGTTTCAAGTGAGCTTGAAAGTTCAATTTTTGCTTTTTCAGCAGCGTCTAAGAAACGTTGTTGAGCCATTTTATCGTTTACATCAAGACCATATTGGATCTTAATTTGAGCTTGAATCCAATCAGCGACAACTTTATCCCAGTCATCACCACCAAGCTTATTATCACCAGCAGTTGAAACAACTTCAAATGTTCCATCACCAATATCAAGAATAGAAACATCGAATGTACCACCACCTAGATCATAAACAAGGATCTTTTCTGATTTTTCTTTATCAAGACCATATGCAAGAGCGGCTGCTGTTGGTTCGTTAATAATACGAACTACATCAAGACCAGCGATTTGACCGGCATCTTTTGTAGCTTGACGTTGTGCATCGTTAAAGTACGCAGGGCAAGTAATAACAGCTTTAGAAATCTTTTGTCCAAGATTGTCTTCGGCATATTTTTTCATATAAGCAAGAACTTTTGCTGAAATTTCTTGTGGTGTAAAATCTTTGTTCAAGCAGTTAATATGAACTTTTTCACTTGAACCCATTTTACGTTTAATTGAAGAAACAGTATCTGGATTTGTAACTGCTTGTCTTTTTGCAGCATTACCAACAATTTCTTCACCATTTGCTTTAAAAGCAACTACTGAAGGAGTAGTCATTGTTCCTTCTGGATTTGGAATAACTTTAACCTTTCCATCAGCTTGTAAATAAGATACGACCGAGTTTGTAGTACCAAGGTCAATACCAAGAATAACTTCCTTTGCCATAATAATTAATTCCTCCTATTTAGGCGTCCATTTTTTGGGCATTTTCATCATTATTTTGATTTTCTTTTTCTTTGTCGTTTTTTTCTTTTATGGTAACGACCACCATTGCTGGGCGAATGAGATGCTCGTGGAGCTTATATCCTTTTGTTACAACTTTAACAATTTTATTCGGATCTTTCTCATTTACTTCAGTTTCTATAGCTTGCATATAACTTGGATCAAATTCATCTCCAATTTTTGGTGAGAATTCTTTCACACCTTCATTTTCAAGAACATTGACTAAGTTGCGGTAAATAAACTCGAAGCCGACTAAGAAATTTTTCATTTCTGGGCTTTTTGTTTCAGCATTTAACGCCATATGGAAGCCGTCAAGAATTGGAAGAAGATCACTTACGAAACCTTCAGCGCGATATTTGATTGCCTCTCTATGATCGGCTTCAATTCGCTTGCGGAGATTTTGCATATCTGCATAAGCTCGATAATATTCGTTTTTCCAATGATCGACATTGCTTTTTAATTTTTCGATTTCTTCATCAGTGTTACTCTTATCATCTTTGTTTATTTTTTCTTCTGCATTCTTGTTGTTTTGAGTCTCTTCGTGTTTCTTTTCTTTCACAATTCTCTTCCCTTCTTTCATTTTTTTCGCCATATGAATCTAATTTGTTAATTAAGTATTCAAGCGACGAAACAACTTTGTCATAATCCATTCTCTTTGGACCAACAACAGCGATTGATCTTTCTTCCATTCCAGGAATTTTCACCTTCGCTTGGACAATTGATAAATCGTTATCGTCTTTTGCTTCTCCTCCAATATGGATTGCGATTTCGCCATCATCATCACTTTCTTCAACTTGTCTAAATACATCAGGACGTTTGAATAAATCGATGATTTGGCGCATTTTGTTTGCATCGTTAGCGAACTCTGGTTGATCAAGGAGTTCTTCTTGCCCATAGGCAGAAAGCCTATCTTTAGCAAATTCAATAAATGTTTCAAGCATAGCTTGGTAAATGACATCGTGGTCAATTACATAATCGCTTAATAACGGTTTTATAGATTCCATTTTAGAAATTAATTCCGCGATTGGAGTACCACTTAATCTATCATTAAGCAATTTAACGCATTTGGTTACATCCGATAAATTATCATTTCCATCAAGAACAAATGTCTTGTTTTCCACATATCCTTGATCTGTGACAAATACGCATGTAGCGCTGGATTCGTTAAGAGGAACAAGCTGGACAGAGATTAATTTTTCCTTATTTGCGGTTGGACCAAGTACAATACTTGCTAAGTTAGTCATTTGGGACAATATCTCGCAAGATTGTTTAATAACATCTTGAATTGATTGAACCTTTTGATCTAATACAGTTTGCATTTGATATTTGAATTCTTCATCAATGCTTCTATCGCGCAGGTGTTCAATATAATATCGATAACCTTTACTAGAAGGAACTCTACCACTAGATGTATGCGTCTTTTCAAGATAACCATCAAGTTCAAGAGCGTTCATCTCGTTTCGAATTGTTGCGGATGAATATTCAAGTCCATATTCACTAATAAGTGTCTTACTGCCAACTGGTTCAGCATTTTTAATAAAGTGCTCAACAATTAACTTTAAGACTCTTTCTCTTCTGTTCATATTGACTCCTTTTCTAGCACTCTTATATTTCAAGTGCTAATCATAATTATAGTCAATGTTTTAGCACTGTCAACACATAAGTGCTAATTTTTTAATAAAATAAAAATTGTTTCGATGAACACTATAAAAATATTTTTAAAAAAATTAAGAAAAAATAAAAAAACTAAATATTTTTGTTTCGCCAATCGACAATAATTGTGTTTGTCATTCTATCAAAAACAGATTTTTCTGTATGAGCGATTGTTATATATAATAAAGAAATAATAGGAAGAATAAAAAGCCCTTGAGCAGCGCTTCGTGCAAAAGAATCGCCAAATGACAATCTTTTGATATTAGGATGAATAATTCGAAGCCCAAATATTAAATTGCCAACAGTTCTCCCGTTAGTAATGAATGTATAAAAGCCCACTAAAAGGAAATATATAAGCCAATGAACGAAAATCATTCCAAAAACAATGAAGTAAACAGGCACATCATTTATTTGAGGAACAAATACATATAATAAAACTAATGTTGCTACAGGTAACAAAGCAGTTAACACAAAATCAATTATGTAAGCCCATATTCTTTTTGTAAAATTCGCAATATTCATAACAATGTAGTCAGTATGTGATCCATTATCATAAGACCATCATCACTAAGCATTATTCTATCATTTTTAATTGTAATTAAGT
>JBNMLE010000064.1:0-4076 GCA_050874705.1 Bacilli bacterium | reverse complement strand
GCTTTTTATCTTCATAGTGGCGGCACAAGTGGAAAGGCAAAAACAATTGCTTTATCTTCATATGCATTAAATGCAGTTGCCACTAATTCATTATGGATCACAGGACTAGATTCATTTAAAAAGAAAGGCATTTTAGCCGTTCTTCCTATGTTTCATGGGTTCGGTTTATGCATGGGTGTTCATGCCTTTTTAGCTCATGGCGGAACCGATGTATTAATGCCAAAATTTTCTCGTTATCAAGCTGTTAATTATATTAAGAGAAATCAACTTCATATTCTTCTAGGTGTCCCAGTTTTATATGAAGCACTTCTTTCTAAAAATAATTTTAGAGGAAGAAAACTTCGTCATTTAGTAGTGGCCTTTGTTGGAGGAGATTATGTTTCTCCTGCGCTTTGTGAACGCTTCAATATTAGAATGGAAAAAGCAAAATCTGAATGTAGATTAAGAGAAGGATATGGACTTACTGAAGTTGTTAATGTATGTGCAGTTAATACTTATAAATACCATAAAGCAGGAACTGTCGGCATTCTCCTTCCAAATGTTAAAGGACTTGTTATTGATCCAGAAACTAAGAAAGTTCTTAAACCACATGAAGAAGGTGAAATTTGTATTGGTGGAGAAACCATCATGAATGGTTATCGCTTTAATGATGACAAAGATATAAATGAAAAAACATTTTTTATTGATGAAAATGGCGATAAATATGTTCGAACTGGTGATTTTGGCACAATTGATGAAGATAGATTTATTGTTTTCAAAACAAGGCTCAAAAGAATTGTCAAGGTAAATGGTATACCAGTATTTCCAAGTATGATTGAAGATGCCGCGACATCATTTAATTTTGTATATGAAGTATGTGCGGTTGGTGAAGAAGATGCAAAACATGGACATATTATTCGTCTTTATGTAATGCTTTCAAAAACTTATAAAGGCACTAAAGAAGAGGCAAAAGAAAAAATAGTGGATCGTATTGTTTCTCGACTAGGAATATATTCAAAACCAAAAGAAGTCATATTCCTTGATAAAATGCCTCATACAGTTGTTGGAAAAATAGATTATAAACAATTACAATAAGAATAGGAGGCATCGTTATGAAATACTTATGTAAAATATGTGGACAAATAGTAACACCTCTTCCTGATGGAAGTTGCCCTATTTGTGGAGCACCTAAAGAAATGCTTGTTCCAGCTCGTGATAAGGATGATGACGATAACGATTTAAAGAAATAGAAGATGAAAACATTATTTAAAAATGCCCGCATCTTAAAGATGGACGGGAGCGATATATTTTTTGGTGATATTTTAATTGAAAATGAATTTATTAAAAAGATTGCTAATAATATAGATGTCTCGGCGGACAAAGTTATCGATTGTAAAGGCAATCTTTTAATGCCTGGTTTTAAAAATGCCCATGTTCATACAGCAATGGTATTTGCTAGAAGTGCCGCTGATGATTTGCCTCTTCATGATTGGTTATTCAATGTTATTTTTCCAATGGAAGAGAAATTTAAGAAAAATGATATTTATCATTTAACAAAATGTGGTCTTCTTGAATACATTAAAGGTGGCATCACAGCGGCCTTTGATATGTATTTCTCACCAAAAGAAATAATAAAAGCTTGCCGAGAGATCGGCTTTAGGGATGTTATTTTAGCGACATCTACAAAAGAATCAATCGACGAAATTAGAAATAATTATCTTTTTCTTAATAAAGAAAATGATTTGATTTCATATAAAATTGGCATTCACGCTGAATACACAACTCCTTATGAAAGAATTAAAGACATTGCAAATTTAGTTAATGAACTTAAATGTCCAGCATATCTTCATATAGCTGAAACATCTAGTGAAGTTAATGATTGTATTAAAAGATATAATAAACGACCAACAATATTATTAAATGAATTGGGATATTTTAATTATGGTGGTGGTGGTTTTCATTCTATTTATTTAAGTGATGAAGAAATTAAGATTTATAAAGAAAAGAATGTTTCTATTATTTCTTGTCCAGCATCTAACGCTAAACTTGCAAGTGGAATTGCTCCTTTATATAAATATCAAAAAGAAGGACTTAATATTGCTTTAGGCACTGATGGCGCAGCAAGCAATAATTCACTTGATATGTTTAAAGAAATGTATTTAGCATCAACTCTTCAAAAACTAATTAACAACGATCCTTCTGTTATGGATGGGAAAGATGTCTTAAAAATGGCCACTGTTAATAGCGCTCATGCGATGGGATTATATAACGCTGATATATTAGAAGAAGGCAAATTAGCGGACATAATTATGATTGATTTATTTTCACCATGTATGCAACCCATTAACAATATCGAGAAAAATATTGTTTATGCTGGAAGTAGAGATATTATAAAAATGACGATGATAAATGGACAGATTTTATATTATAATCATCGTTTTACTAAACATATTCATGAAAAAACGATATACTCAAAGGCACAAAAAATTACAAATAGATTAAAATCATGAAATTCGACGAAAAAGATATAAAAAAATTAGAGGATGAAGTCAATAAAAATAAAAAGAACAAATTATTGTTCTCTATTTTAGGGTATTCATTATTAGGTCTTTCAATTTCTTGCTTTATTGCATCACTTCTATGTTTTAATTTAATGAATCTTCAAGATAATACATACAATATCCCAGGACAAATTTGTCTTGGAATTGGAGGTTTTTCGTTTTTACTTTCAATGGCTATGTTTTTAATAAGGTTTTTCTTGTTTTCATTTTATTTAGACTTATCCGAAGAAATGCTTAAAGCTCTTAAAAATGGTGGTTCTTCAGATTTGATTACAATTAAAATAAAAGAGCCTCAAAATGATGATGAGCCAAATCAAAGAGATAAAGAACTACTTGAACAATATAAAAATTTAAAAGATCAAGGAATTATTAGCGAAGAAGATTATAAGAAAAAAGAAGAAGAATTAACTCACTCTTCTTCTAAAAATTTATCGTGATTAATTTTATTATTTGCGTCATCAAGAAATGCTTTTACAAGCGGATCATGATATTTTGATGCGTCAATTTTATTCCAAGAAATATATTCTCCGTATACAGTAATGTTATTTTCATCAATTTTAGTTCCGACAAGAACTTTATTTTCAACATTATTTAAGTAAGGGAGTTTGCTCTTTCTTTCTTCGGTGTAATAAGAATTTTTAATGATATATTCATCGTTTTCTTTAGCTAATTCATCATTAAAATAAATAGCACCTGAAATAAATGTTGGTTTTTTAGTGGTCGAATTTCCATTAAATAAGAGTAAAGTAGGGACATATCCTGTATCATAACCATAATCTTTATTATTCACATTTGATAAATAATAATTATCTTTGAACTCTTGCCACTTTGTGGCGCTTTCACTTGTTAGATTGCCTTCGCCATCATATTCTCTTACACCAATAGATTCGCAATCAAGAATATACATATTCTTTTGCATTTGGTAATTTCTAAGGAAATAATCATTAAAATATAAACAATCAGAACAATTGCTTCTTGAAAAATAAATTAAAGATGTTTTATCAGTTTCAAATAATTCATTTAATTGATCTAAATCTATATAAAACATTTTTGGAAGTATAACCAAATCATTCATGAATTCTTCAAATGCGTTATAGCTTCTAAGCATTTTTGTTTTTTCAGTATTTAGTTCGTTGAATCTTAATTTTCCATTTTCAACAACAGCGAAAGTGGTTGAACCTGAAACGATATTTAAGTCGAAAACGTTATCATTATTTGATTTTGAGGCTAATAAGAAGTCGTTATATGAAATTGCAAAAACTTCAATATGATAATTTGAAATATATTGTTTTAATATGCTATGTAAATCAGACCAGCATCTACAGTTGTTTGCAAATACAGTTACGATAAATGTTTCGTGCTTAAGGAATTTTTCTTTTATTTGTTGATAGTCGACATATGTAACATCGTTTTTTATTTGTTGACCATATAAAAGATTAATTTTATTTTGTTCCTCATTACATGAAGATAAAGTAATTGTGCTTAATAATAATGGAAGAAATAACAAATTTTTAATTTTCATAATATATCCTTTAG
>JBNMLE010000063.1:0-4193 GCA_050874705.1 Bacilli bacterium | reverse complement strand
TAATATTTCTATTTGTTTTAAAGTTAAATTCTCTTCATCATCATCAATAACTCTTAAATATGAATCATAAGCAATTTTAGGACCTTTAAGAGACGACAAAGATGGCTTAAGAGATGGAGGAAGCATCGTTTGAAGAACACTAATTAAAGGAGCGATATAATATGAACTTATTTCTTTTGCTAATGAAAGGAGTTCATCATTTAAAAGAGGCTTTTCATCGATGATATCGATTATTGGATTTATTTTAAATCCATACTCTTTTTCTAATTCAACAATATTTTTATTAATCTCATAAACTTTGATAACATAGCCCACTAAACGAGTGTTAGCGAAATTTATTAAAACTCTAACACCTATATTTATAGGCTTATTTCCGTCATAAAAATAAGAAAAAGGGCGGTTGAGATTTTGACTCTTTCTTTCGATAAGTATATCTACTATTCTCACTGCCCTAAACCTTCTTATAAATGCGATTTAATAATATTTGCAATTTCTTCAACACACTTATTTAAATCATCGTTTACAACAACGTATTGATATTGATCTTTTAATTTAAGTTCTCTTTCACATTGGGCTAAACGATTTTTAATGACTTCATCGCTTTCTGTGGAACGTCCACGAATTCTTCTTTCAAGTTCTTCAATAGATGGTGGAGCAATAAAAATTGAAATAACACCATCATCACCTTTTAATTTTGATAAAACTTGTTTAGTTCCATTTACATCAATTTCAAGAAGAACGTTATATCCAAGATCACGCTTTTCATCAACTTTATCTTTTGGAGTTCCATAACAATTTCCAACAAATTCCGCCCATTCGAGCAAATTACCATCAGAAACTTGTTTCATAAAGTCTTCTCTAGTCACGAAATAATATTCATTGCCATGTGTTTCGCCTTTACGAGGAAGGCGTGTTGTCATTGATATTGAATAAAATAAATTTAAAGAAGGGTCTTTCATCAGTTCTAGACGAACTGTACCTTTTCCGACACCACTTGGGCCGGACATAATTATTAATAATCCACGTTTCATGCTTTCAATTATATTGAAAAATACTTTAACATTCAATTATTTAAGGAAAATATTATATATTTTGCGTATATCTTACAAAAATAAGCAATTAAGAAATTCGATAATAAAGGTTTTTGTTATCAGTTAATAGTCCTTTTTCGTTGAATTCGAGTTGTTTTGATATTGATTTTATACAATCTAAATATTCGTTTTTAGAGTTAACATATTCTTCAACTTTATCAATTTCTTTTTTCATATTTTTGTTCACAATAGCACTGCCGCATTTCGATCCAACTGATACTAACTCAGTTACTCCTCCACTTAAAACTGCTGCTCCACCTCTAAGTAAAATGCTTAAAAAATCTTTCTTATTATTATCGAATTGAGTTGCTTTTTGAACATCTTTGTTTTTTGAATCTTTATGAACTAATTCTTTAAATTTTCTTGTAACAACTTCGCTATATTTAGTATTTAATTCATTCACATTTTCTAAAGCTTTATTCAAATATTCTTTCATTGAATCATTGGACACTTTAATAAATAAGACCTTTAATAAAGTGGAAAATGAATAAAGATCAAGGGAATTTTTAAGCGTAAATAAAATATCGTCTGAAATTATATTTTTTGCTTTTGAATAATTAAGAGTATCTTTGAAACTTGTTTTAGAACTATCAATGATCCCATCAATGTCACGAATATTAGATGTTCTATTCGCTTCATCATCAATAAGACAGCGTTCATCTAAAATTCTCCAAAGTCTTTTTTTATCTTTATTTAATTCATAATTTTTTTGGCAAAAATATTTATTTTCTTCTTCTTGAATTTGTTTTTTGTTTCGATAAATATTTAATCCGATATCAATGACCGCTATTGCGATAGCGACATATGGAATTGCGGTTCCAATAGCGTGAGCTACACTTGCCCCTTCTTGAAATACACCACTTTCTTTAAATCCAGGTGCGCCATTAAAAGTTCCGTTCGCGGCTTTGGTTGAGCCAAGAAAAGCGCCACTATCATTACGTCTTACATACTGGTTAATATCTCCAACTGCATAAAACAAAGGCGTTTTGCCATATCTTGCAATTGCCTCACTACCAGCGCTTATTCCAAAAGTCATAGTTTTAACACCATCAAGAATACTTTCGATATTATCGATTGATGATAAAGGAATTTTCCTATATTTAACGTTTTCTCCATTATTAAGTACGGCATCAACAACTTCATAATCATTAATATTCTTAATTAAAGCATTAAAATCCATAATCTACCTCTTAAATAAAACTTCTAAATAAAATATAGCAAAATGATAAATATTATTAAATAATATCTTTATGAGAATTAATCACGAAAAGTATTCAAAATATATAGATAATCTTGATGTTTTGTTAAAAAATGAGCAACTTTATTCACCAATTTTATTAAATAATGAAACAATTGTTTTTCATTTTGTTAATAATAATGAAATATGCTTAGTTATTTCTTTAAATCATAATAATCCGCTTGTTTATATTGTTAATAAAAAAGGCTTTTATTCATCATTTGAAAATGCACCATTTTTAAAATTTAAAAAACAAATATCTAACACATCTATAAATAATATTTCACTAAAAAGTGATGATTATATCGTTATAATTACTCTTCAAAAAGAAGAAGAGTTTGAAGATGAAAAACTAATTTTATATATCGAATTATTCCCCAAAAAGCCAAATATAATTTTGTCAAACTCTGAAAATAAAATAATCAATATCTTTTATAATGATTCAAAAAGAAAATTAGATGAAGGACAAGAATATATTTTCCCAGAACCTATAAAATATCTAGATAATCAAAATACATCTCTTCCTGATTTTGAAAATCATTATTTAAATGAAATAGAAATTAGAAAAAAAGAAAAATACGCTGCATTCAATAATTACATAAATACAAAAATTAAAGCTTTGAATCGTAAAATAGAAAATATAAATAAAGACGTAGAGAAAGCCACAAATAATCTTTCTTTTAAAGATATTGCAGATACAATACTTTCACAAAATATAGACTTAAAAGTCCGCAAACAATCACTTGTGATTGATAATAACAAAGTTGATTTAGATCCTAAAAATACTATTTTAGAAAATGTCACAAATATGTATAAAAAATCTAAAAAAGCTAAAGAAACAATCGCTTTAAGCAATAAAAATATAGAAAACGCAAAAAATGAAATCAACGCATACAATGATTTACTTTCTAGATTTGATCCAAATGATGAATATAAAGCGGATAAAATCATGCAAGAAATAGGCATGATTAAAAAGAAAAAAGAAATTAAACAAACTGTTTTCAATACTCCATATAAAATCAATTACAATGGCACAATAATTTATTTCGGTAAAAACGCATCACAAAACGATTGTTTGTCATTCGTTATGAAACTAGATAGAGAATTTACATGGCTTCATATTAAAGATAAATCAGGTTCTCATATTGTAATTTGCAATAAAAAACCAACTGAAAAAGAACTTCTTTTAGCAGCAGAAATATCTCTTTTATGTTCAAGAGCGGTTTCTGGAGAAGTTATTTATACAAAAAAGAAAAATGTCCGACGCGGACATTCTCTTGGGGAAGCAATCTTGAAGAATTATTCTGTTATTAGAATTAACAATATTTCCAAAGAAACAAAAGAATTATATTCGAGTATTGTTCTTAAATAGTATATTTCTTAATCATGTCGAAAGTAGCGAGAGTGGGATAATTTTGTTGTCTTAAAATTTCATACACCACTATTGCGACAGAATTAGAAAGATTTAAACTTCTAGCGGTTGATAGCATTGGAATGCGAAGAGTTGATTCTTTGTTTGATGAAAGTATTTCTTTATCAATACCTGTAGACTCTCTTCCAAACATGACATATACATCATCAACTGGAGAAGAAAAATCAACATGTGAATATACATTTACGCCATATTTGGTTACATAATATATTTTCTTATCGCTGAATTTTTTTGCAAATTCTTCATATGAATCATAAATGATATAATTTGCTTCTTTTAAATAATCCATACCCGCTCGTTTTAATGATTTATCATCAAGCGAAAATGGTATTGGACCAATAATATGAACAATGGAATTTGTGGCCATTGCTGTTCTTAATATATTGCCAGTATTCGCTGGAATTTCTGGATGATATAAAATAATGTTTATCAT
>JBNMLE010000062.1:0-4279 GCA_050874705.1 Bacilli bacterium | reverse complement strand
ATATTATTTAAAATATTGGTATTTGTTTCTAATTGGATTTATCGCTGTTATCGCTGTCGATTATTTTCAATTATACATATCTGATTATTTAGGCCAAATAGTGGGACTATTTTCTGAGAATTATGTAACGGAAGAAATATCTAAATCAGTAATGATAATTTCTTTAAAAGTTCTCGCTATTGCATTTTTATTAATGGTTGGAAGATGCTTATGGAGAGTAACGCTTTTTTCAGCATCTAAACATATTGAAGCAAATCTAAGGCAGGAAATGTTTGAAAAAGCAATGAGACTTTCTAGAGATTATTATCACGAAAATAATGTTGGAACTGTCATGGCTTGGTTTACAAATGACATTGAAACGATTGAAGAATATTTTTCTTGGGGCACCTTAATGCTTATAGATGCAGTATTCTTATCGCTTTTTGCAATTGTAAAAATGTTTTTACTTGACGTCTCATTAGCAATATTTGCATTAATTCCAATGATGCTGATAGTTGTCTGGGGAATGCTTGTTGAAAAGTTTATGGCAGAAAAATGGAAAGAAAGACAAGAAGCTTTTGATAAATTATATGATTTCAGCGATGAAAGTTTTACAGGAATACGCGTTATTAAAGCGTTTGTAAAAGGAAATATTGAGCTTCATGCATTTGCCAAAATTGCCCGTAAAAACAAAGATGTAAACATTTCATTTATGAAAATGTCTGTAATATTCGATGTCATCATACAATTATTGATTTCGCTTATTATGGCTTCACTATTTGGAATAGGTGGTTTTATTGTTTATAGATACATTAAAGCGGAGCCTATTATGCTATTTAATTTCATGATTGTTCCAAAACTTACAAGCGATAAATTAGTAACATTTTTAGGTTATTTTGATGCATTGATATGGCCAATGATTGCTTTAGGGCAAGTTATAACAATGCGTGCAAGAGCAAAAGCATCATTAAAAAGAGTTACAACATTTTTAGATGCGAATGAAGATGTTAAAGATTCTGAAACCGCGATTGAATTAAAAAGCGATAAAGGTGATATTGAATTTAAGAATTTTTCCTTTAGATATAAAGACAGTAATAATGATGTTTTGAAAAATATATCTTTAAAAATTAATAATGGTGAAAAGATCGGAATTGTAGGAAGAATTGGATCAGGAAAAAGCACAATCGCTAATATATTATGTAGATTTTATAATGTTCCAAAGAATACTATTTTTATCGATGGAATCGATATTATGAATATTAAATTATCATCTCTTCATAAGACTATAGCTTACGCTCCGCAAGATAATTTCTTATTTTCAGATGATATAAAAACAAATATTTCTTTTTCTGACTCTTCGCTACCAATTGAAGATATTCAAGACGCCGCAAATTTTGCTGCAATTAGTGACGATATATTAAAATTTGAAAAAGGGTATGACACAACATGCGGAGAAAGAGGAACAACTCTTTCAGGTGGGCAAAAACAAAGAATTTCTCTTGCAAGAGCTTATATTAAAAATTCACCAATACTTATTCTCGATGATTCTGTAAGTGCGGTGGATATGAAAACGGAAGAAACAATACTTGATAACATTAATAAATATAGAAAAGATAAAACGACTATTGTTATTGCATCTCGCATTTCAAGCGTTTCATCATTTGATAAAATTCTTGTTTTGAATAATGGGGAAGTAGAAGCTTTTGATTCACCTAAGAATTTAATAAATATTTCACCAACATATCAAAAAATGGTCAAAGCACAAGAAATTGAAAATAAATTGAAAGGAGGTAGTCACTAATGGATGAAGAACTTTTAAAGCTTAAAGGCGACCATCACATGAAGAATAGCGAAATTATTAAAAGAAGTTTTGGCTATGTCAAAAGCGAATTACCTCTAATTATTGTTTCTTTGCTTATGATTCTTGTTAATGTTGCATTATCAAGCCTTTTGCCTGTAATTTTCCAACAATTTATCGATACTTTAGAAGACACTACAAATGTAATTCTTCGCGACATTATCTTTTTAGCGGTTGGTTATTTTGTTATTAATGTTTTTAACCAAGCATTTTTATATTTTGAATCGATGATTCTACAAAAAGTTGGACAAAAAATCATTTATTCATTAAGAGTGGAAGTATTTAAACATATTGAAAATATGTCTCTTAATCAATTTAATGATATGCCAGTTGGTTCTTTGGTTACACGTGTTGCAAATTACACAAGCGCAATGTCTACATTATTTACTGACACATTAGTTAATTTAATAAAAAATATTTTGATGATATGTGCAACATATGCAATTATGGCTTATTATTCATGGAAATTATCTTTAATAATGCTTGCAATTATAGCGATTATCTTTGTTGCAACATTTATTTTCCAACATTATATAGGACTTAATTTTAAAAAAGAGCGTGCTTATGTTTCTGATATGAATACATTTTTATCAGAAAATTTGGCGGGCATGAAAATAATTCAATTATTTAATCAAGAAAAACGTAAAAAAGATGAATTTTTTAGCAAAAATGAAACATTGAGAAAACAAAGATATAAAATGGTCATTTTATTTGCTATATATCGTCCTTTTGTGTCTTTTATGACTTATGCCGCAGTAGCTTTAACATTTTTTATGGGCTTAAAATTCAATCTATCAAGTGGTGAAGTTGTTGCTTTTTATATCTCACTTTTTAATTTCTTTGAACCAGTTCAAGCTCTTGCTGATCAATTTAATAATTTACAATCCGCTAGAAGTGCGAGTGAGAGACTATTTAATCTACTTGATGTTAAACCAGATGTTTTAGATAAGCCTGATGCTAAAGAAATAGAGCATTTTAAAGGTAAAATCGAATTTAAAAATGTGTGGTTTGCCTATGAAAAAGATAATTATATTTTAAAAGATGTTTCTTTCATCGTTGAACCAGGAAAAACATGTGCTTTTGTAGGGGCAACAGGCGCTGGAAAAACAACAATATTATCTCTTATAGTAAGAAATTATAATATTCAAAAAGGACAAATTTTAATCGATGATATCGATATTAATGATATTAAAATTGAATCGCTTAGAAAGCATATTGGACAAATGCTACAAGATGTGTTTTTGTTTTCTGGAACCATTAGAAGTAATATAACACTAAAAGATGATAGTTTTAGCGATGAAGAAATTAAAAAAACATGTAAATATGTTAACGCTGATACATTTATTGATAAATTAGATAAAGGTCTTGATAGTGAAGTAATTGAAAAAGGAGAAAACTTCTCCCAAGGCCAAAGACAGCTTCTTTCATTTGCTAGGACAGTTTTACATAAACCTAATATTCTTATTCTTGATGAAGCGACAGCGAATATTGATACTGAAACTGAAAGAATCATTCAAGATTCCTTAAATAAGATAAAAAATATTGGCACAATGCTTGTTGTAGCTCATCGTCTTTCAACGATTAAAAACGCTGATAAAATTATATGCCTACAAAATGGACAAATTGTTGAAAGTGGAACTCATCAAGAGCTTCTTGATAAAAAAGGATATTATTTCAATCTTTGTGCGCTTCAAGAAGCCAGAAACAATTAAATTATTAAAAGAGATCGCTTTTTAATAAAAAGTGATCAAAAATATTAATAGTTTATGAGAAAAGTAAAATTATCACCTTTTGTAAAATGGGCTGGTGGAAAAAGACAAATAATAAATGAGTTAATTTCTCTTATGCCTAAGAAATTTAATACTTATTTTGAACCTTTTGTCGGTGGTGGAGCTCTTCTTTTTGCTATTCAACCATCTAAATTTGTTATTAATGATTTAAATAGCGATTTAATCGCGACTTATAAGTGTTTAAGAAATAATAAATCGTTTAAAAAGATGTATGATTTATGCAAACTTCATGAGGCTAATCATAGCGAGGAATATTATTATTCTATTCGTGATTTAGACAAAAAAAGAAATTACAAAAATCTTCCGTTATATGTGAAAGCTGCTCGAATGATTTATTTAAATAAAGCATGTTTTAATGGATTATACCGTGTAAATTCAAATGGATATTTTAATGTACCTTTCAATGGCAAAAAAACCATTAAATGTTTCGATGATGACAATATAAAAGCTTTAAATAAATACCTACATAAAAAACGTCCGATACTTTTAGATAGATCCCATTCACCTTTATTTACAATAACTTGTTGACCATTTTTACAAGAAATTCCTCCGCTTGAAAGAAAATATGGAGGATCCGCAAAAACAAAATCTATACTCTTTTCAGGAATATTTTTTAGCACTTTAAAACAATCGCCTTTATATAAAATTGAGT
>JBNMLE010000061.1:0-4428 GCA_050874705.1 Bacilli bacterium | reverse complement strand
TCTCAGTTGAGTATCAAGAAAGAATGTATGCTGCTGGTAAAATTCCAGGATCATTCTTAAGACGTGAATCACGCCCAAGTTCACACGCTATTTTAGCGGGAAGAATTACAGATAGAACAATGAGACCATTGTTCCCAGAAGGATTTAGAAACGAAGTCCAAGTTGTTTCACAAGTTATGTCAGTCGATTATGATTGCTCACCAGAACTTGCTGCTATGCTTGGTTCTTCACTTGCTGTTAGCATTTCTGATATTCCATTTAATGGACCAATCGCTGGCGTTTATGTTGGTCGCGTTGATGGAAAACTTATCATTAACCCAACAGTTGAACAAAAGAAAGTATCGGATATTGATTTAACAGTTGCTGGTACAAAAGACGCTATTAACATGGTCGAAGCAGGTGCTGCTGAAGTCAGCGAAGAAGATATGCTCGACGCATTAATGTGTGGTCATGAAGCAGTTAAGAAATTAGTTGCTTTTGAAGAAGAAGTTATTAAAGAAGTTGGCCTTCCAAAACGCGAAGTCCAATTAAAAACAATTCCAGAAGAATTACGTCAAGAAGTTGTTGCTTTAGTCGATGAAAAGCTTCGCAAAGCTGTTTCAACAAAAGATAAACTCGAAAGAGAAGAAAAAATTGCTGCTATCGAAGCTGAAACAGAAGCTTTATACGCTGAAAAAGAATATACTAGTGACAAAGAAAAAGCCACAACAGTTCAACGCGTTCACGAAATTCAAGAAGATATTGTCCATCAAGAAGTTCGTCGTTTAATCACTGATGAAAAAATTCGTCCTGATGGTCGTAGAGTAGATGAAATCCGTCCTCTCGATGCACAAGTCGATCTTCTTCCACGCGCTCACGGTAGTGCTATGTTCACACGCGGACAAACACAAGTTATTTCTGTTACAACTCTTGGTCCATTAAGCGATGAACAAATCATCGATGACTTAACACCAATTGAAAAGAAACGCTTTATGCATCATTACAATTTCCCACAATGGTGTGTTGGACAAACAGGAAAACTTGGTGTTCTTGCACGTCGTGAAATTGGTCATGGTGCACTTGGTGAAAGAGCACTTTCTTATGTTATTCCTAGCGAAGAAGAATTCCCTTACACAATTCGTACTGTAAGTGAAGTTGTTGAATCAAATGGTTCATCATCACAAGCTTCTATTTGCGCTGGTTGTATGTCACTTATGGCCGCTGGTGTCCCAATTAAAGGAATGGTTAGCGGTATTGCTATGGGTCTTATTTCATCAGGACCACTTGATGGAAAACATCCATATACAATTCTTACAGATATTCAAGGTCTTGAAGATCACTTCGGTGATATGGACTTTAAGGTTGCTGGTACTGCAAAAGGTATTACTGCTTTACAAATGGATATCAAAATCGCTGGTGTTACACGCGAAGTTTTAGCGGAAGCTCTTGCACAAGCTCATAAAGCACGTGCTGAAATCCGTGCAACAATGGAAAAAGCAATCTCAGAACCACGTCCTGATGTTGCTAAATATGCACCAAAACTTGATAAGCTCACAATTGATGTTGATAAGATTCGTGATGTTATCGGTACAGGTGGAAAAGTTATCAATGATATCATTGCAAAATGTGATAATGTCCAAATCGACATCGATGATGATGGACATGTTGTCATTTACCATATGAATCGCGATATGATCAACAAAGCAAAACAAATGATTGAAGACATCGTTCGCGAAGCTAAAGTTGGTGAAATTTATGATGGCGAAGTAACTCGTGTTGAAGATTATGGTGCATTTGTAAAATTATTCGGCAATTGTGAAGGTCTTTGCCATGTTTCTCGTCTTGGATGGGGCTTTATTGACCGCGCTCAAGATGTAGTCAAAGTTGGAGACAAACTTAAAGTTAGAGTTGTCGAAATTGATGACAAAGGCAAAGTTAAAGTTTCTCACCGCGAATTTGTTGAAAAACCAGCCGGTTATGTTGAAAAACCAGCTGAACACAAACCTTTCAAAGGACATAAAAAATAATGTTTGATATCATCGTAATTGGTGCAGGTGTTATTGGTTCGTTCATAGCACGTGAATTGAGCAAATATAAAATTGATGTTTTAGTTCTTGAAAAAGAAAACGATGTTGGAAATGTAACATCGATGGCTAATTCCGCAATTGTTCATTCTGGCTATGATCCTGTTCCTAATACTTTAAAGGCAAGATTCAATGTCGAAGGAAATAAAATGTTTCCTAAAATTTGTGAAGATTTAGAAGTTGAATTTTCCCAAATTGGATCTTTGACTGTTGCCATTTACGATGAACAAATGAAAACTTTAGATGATTTAGCTCTTAGATCAAAACAAAATGATGTTGATGTAGAATTATTATCTAAAGATGAAGTAAAAAAATTAGAGCCTAACATAACAGATGAGGTAAAAGGAGCTTTACTTGCTAAAAATGCAGGTATTGTTAATCCTTTTACTCTCGTCAGTCATGTTATGGAAAACGCTGTTGATAATGGCGTGAAATTATCTCTTGGTGAAGAAGTTATTAGCATTAAGAAAAACGATAATGGATTCATTGTTAAGACAAAAAAGAGTGAATATGAGTCGAAATTAATTATTGATGCGGCAGGAATTCATTCTGATGATGTCCATAAAATGGTGGAAGACATTTCTTATTCTATTAAGCCTAGAAAAGGCGAATATTATGTTCTTGACCATTATAAAAAAGGACTCGTCAATCATGTTATATTCCCTCTTCCAAGCGAAAAAGGAAAAGGAATACTTATAACACCAACCACAAGTGGAAATTATCTTGTCGGCCCATCAAGTGAATTTGTTAATGATAAAGATGATGTTTCAACAGACAAAATGACATTATTAAATGTTAAAGAAATGGCAACTCATCTTGTTCCAAATATTCCTTTTAATCAAACAATTCGCATTTTTTCTGGAAATCGTCCAACTCCATCTACTCATGATTTCATCATTGAATATTCTAAAAAATATCAAGATTTCATCGTTGTTAGTGGAATAGAATCTCCAGGACTTGCTTCGTCACCAGCAATTGCTAAATATGTTGTTGGTGAATTAGTTAAAAATCGCATTAATCTTATCAAAAATGATGATTTTAATCCGAAAACAAAGCACAGAATTCGCTTAAACGAATTATCTAGTGAAGAAAGAAACAAATTAATTAAAAAAGACCCAAATTACGGCCAAATTATTTGCAACTGTGAAAAGGTTAGCTTAGGAGAAATTATTGATGAACTTTCTCGAAGCGTTCCTCCTCACACAATCAAAGCTTTAAAAAAGCGAACAAGATCCGGTTTTGGTAAATGTCAAGGTGGATTTTGTCAGCCCCTTGTTATTTCTATTTTGGCAAATTATTACAATTTAAAAATGGATGATATCAAATACGATAAAGATGATTCAATCGTATGTAAATATATAACAAAAGAATAACGTTATGGAAAATCGCGATGTAATTATTATCGGTGGTGGAAGCGCTGGTATGTCAGCCGCGCTCAAACTTTATGATTTAGGTGTTAATGATATTTTGATTTTGGAAAAAAATGATTATTTAGGTGGCATTTTAAATCAATGCATTCATAACGGATTCGGATTACATGAATTCAAGGAAGAATTAACTGGTCCAGAATTTATGTCTCGTTTTTCAAAAGCTGTTGATGATAAACATATTAGCTATAAATTAAGAACAAATGTTATTTCTATTAATAGCGATAAAGTCGTTACTTTTTCTAACGATGAGGGATATTTTGAAATAAAAGCAAAAGCAATTATTCTTACAACAGGTTGCTATGAAAGAAATGCTGGTGCTATCCAAATTCCAGGAGATCGACCAAGTGGTGTTTATACAGCTGGCCAAGCCCAATTATATCTAAATATTTATGGTTATTTAGTTGGCAAAAAAGTATTCATATTAGGTAGTGGTGATATTGGTCTAATAATGGCTAGACGTATGAAACTTGAAGGCGCTGAAGTGCTAGGTGTTGCTGAATTAATGCCTTATTCAGCGGGTCTTAATAGAAATATTGTTCAATGCTTAAATGATTTTAATATTCCTTTATATTTATCAACGACAGTAAAACAAATCATTGGCAAAGATCATATTGAAAAAATTGTTTTAGCTAAAGTTGATAATAAATTTAATTTCATTGAAGGAACAGAGATGGAAGTTGATGTTGATACACTACTTTTGTCAGTTGGACTTGTTCCTAATGCTGATTTATTAAATAATCTAAATATTTCTTATTCAAAAACAAAAGGTCCGATTGTAAATCAAGATTTAGAAACTGATATTCCTGGCTTATTTGCGGCAGGAAATGTGCTTCATGTTCATGATTTAGTTGATTATGTTGTTGAAGAAGCAAGAAGCGCTGCGATTGGAGCATATAAATATTTAAAAGGTGAATTAAATAATAAAGGTTTTAATT
>JBNMLE010000060.1:0-4644 GCA_050874705.1 Bacilli bacterium | reverse complement strand
GCTCTCCCAACTGAGCTAAGTGCCCTTTTGGAGAGACGTACGAATAACCACTCGCCTTCACTCCTATTAAAAAGGCCATAGGCCAATTCAATTCAAATGGTGGATCTTAATAGACTTGAACTATCGACCTCACCCTTATCAGGGGTGCGCTCTAACCAACTGAGCTAAAGATCCATCACGCATTCGCGCTTTAATAATCTATACTATGTAAAAGACTTTTGCAACATTGATTTAATTTTTTTATAGCAAAATTGTTTAATAAAAGGCGTTATCATTGATAACGCCCTAATACATAATATTATTTAACTAATGTATAATCAGTAATATCGATTCTTTCAACACTGATGTTGTCTTTTAAGTTTATTTCGTAATATTTTGATGATTCACTTATTGTTTCAAATACATCACCTGCTGATAAAAAAATACCACTTTCAACATAATCTTTTGTATATGTAGTTGTTGTTTTTGAGTAAGTATTGTATAACATTGACATTTTATTATTTGTAACACTGATTTGTTCAATATTAAGTGTTTCAGTTACTTTATTACCGGCTACTTCGTCACCGTCTTTGACTTCTTCAGTCTTTGTTAAAGCATATTTAGCGGTCGAAACATTACCATCTAAATAGAATGAATAATTTTCTTTATCTGTGCTTTCACTATAATCTCTAAAATAATTAGAAATAATATTTGAATCAGATGCCTTAATTAATAATGCATCAAGTGGATCTGTTGCAGCGTAAGTTGACTCGGCGTATGTTTTTGTTTTAGGAAAAATATTATAGAATAATGTTCCTATTTTCCCTGGTTGAACATATTGAAAATAATATGTGTTGTCATAAATAGTATTTTCGGTCAATTCATATTTAGGAGTTGATGTCTTTTGCTCTTTTGTGCGTTTTTTTGAAAATTTTAAATTTCTATTATTAACATCAACTTCTGAATTAATTTCTGAACAACTTACCTCTGATTGAAAGCCTAGTGATTTGTTTCCACTTTTAAATTGGGTAACATTGTTGCTGTTATTAATATATTTCAAGGTGTAAAAATTCTTATTTTTAACAAGATTATCTTTAAAATTAGACGTTGATCGATATGTTTCAGCAAATTCATCATATGTTGATCCACTAGAATATTTGCTTTCAGCGATTTTATTAAATGATGAACTACTTGAACATGACGACATAATAATTGGCATTGCTAATAAAAGGACTATATTTTTCTTCATTGCTTTTCTCCTTAATCATCAAATCTATAATTAGATAAGTCTAATGGTTTGATATTTGAATCATCTAATGAAATCTCAAATTTTTGATAATATGATATCTCATTAGTAAAAGATCCAGTTGCATCGTAATGATCATCGTAATAAGTTGTTATCTTTTTTTCTTCTAGCAAACAAACAATACTAAGGCCATTTTCTAAGAACTCAAATTGCGTAACATAATCATATGTCGCTTTTGATTCCATACCATGTTCTTTTCTACCGCTTACTTTGTTATCTATAGCATCATGAACTGTATATATGTTGCCATCAACATAATACTTGCAATTTTCGCTTCTATCTGGAAGCTCAACGTGTAATAATTCCGCAACTTCAATACACATAGAAACTGCGGCATTAAAGAAAAATGAATACAAAGACCCATCTTCTGCTTTATAAGAAGATTGGCCCGCTAATTGTTCGTTAGGATATATCTCTAATAATGCTTCTTCTGTTGCGCCAGGAAGTGCGCCCATTTGATAACGAGTTTCATAGTTTAAATTAAAAGAATTATTGCCTGAATTATTAGTTTCAACACTTGTTGTTTTATATTTCATGGTCGTTTCTTTTTTCGCTGTTTTATTATTAAGATCAAAATTAAACGATTCTTTATAGAACAATGCTTCTTGTCCATTGCCATTACCTAATGGTTCACCTTCGTATGAATCATTATTTTTACAACCACCTTCAACTGAATATTTAAAACTATGTTCCGCTCCTTCAGCAAATAAAGCATTGCTGCCCATTACTTGTTCTTGTGCTGTAGAAAATTCTTCAGCAGTAACTTCTTTTTCATATTTTTTTGTTGTAGCGCCATTATATGGAACATTATTATTGTCTCCGCACGAGCACAATAACATCATTGGCACTATAAAAGATATTAATTTCTTTTTCATAAGAAACCTCCAATTAAAATAATTATACCAAAAATCAGCTAAATATTGTATTTAATTTAATTAAAATTCACTTGCCAATAGCCTGCTTTTCTTGAGCCAACTCTTCTAATAACGTTTTTATTAACTAAAGTGTTGATGTGTCTATAAATTGTTATTGATGTTTTATTTAATTTCGTTGCCAACTCATCAACAGTTATGTATTTATTTATTTTGATAGCGCTTATTATTTCTTTATCAAGCTGATTTATCTTATCATTTATCTTATCATTTATCTTATCATTTTCTAATTTGTTTCTTTTGAAAATAAATGTAAAACCAAAATCATTATTAAAATATTCATACCCTATATTATTTTGAGCACAAAGAGTGAATGTTCTATCAAATCCGCTACCAAACGATTCAATTAATCCTATTTTGTATAATGTAGAAGCAATTAAAGGATTTCTGATTTTACTTCCAATTTCTCCATTTGCAAATCTAATAGGATCAATACTATGAATAATTTGGCCTGGATTATATATGCGCAAGAAAGATTTATAGATAATAATTTGATTAAAATCATCGACTTTTGAATAATCTCTATGCACAAATGAATTAATTACAATTTCTCTTATAGCTTTTAATGGAATTTCAGGTTTTTCAATTCTTTGAATTCCTACTATTTGAGGCACGAATGCAATATGATTGTTGATAAAAGAAATAGATTCATTAATACATTCGAAAATATTTCCTTTAAAAATTTTTAATTCGCCAAATTCGGTTCTCTCGTCTGTTGGAAACGCTCCTTCTTTGATAGAAAGAGGTTTATTCTTCCCAAATAAATAATATCCAGCATTGTTCAATTTTCCATTTTCAGTTAATAAGCCTAATTTTGTTAAAGCTTCATATGAATTTTTAAAAACATACGACATTCTGGAAATCTCGTTTGCTTGTCTTATATATTCTAACAAAGCATCTTCATCAATATCATCAACACCATATTGTGTTTCTTTATTTTCCCATTCAGAATAAGAATCTTTTTTATTCTCAAAGAACTGCTGAAGCTGATGAGATGACATAACAATGTCCGAGTCATTTGCTCTTATATAATATCTTCCATATGCGGAATAAGGCGTTTCATTACCATTTACGATAACTTTAATATAATTTTTTCCATCCTCCACTAATTCTTCAATTGTTGTGTTTGGATATGGTTTTAAATTGTTTTGAATTTCATGAGAAACATCGTTTAGAGTCTTTTTGCCAATAGAAAGACCGCATACTTCTCCATTATCAAGAATTCCAAAATATAATTCACCTTTTTTATGTTTATTAAGCATTGCACTAAGAGATATGACACCTTCTTTTAATTGGGTCAATGTTTTTTTAAATTCAATTGTTTCATTTTCTTTTTTCATAAAATAAACTCCGATACTTATTATTTATCTTATCATTTATCTTATCATTTTCAAGTTTTATCTTATCATTTATCTTATCATTTTCAAGTTTATCTTATCATTTACCATGCAATAAAAAAGATTCCGGAAATCCGGAATCTTTGGTTTAGATAACAACAAATTAACGTTTTGAGAATTGTGGAGCACGTCTAGCAGCTTTAAGACCATATTTCTTACGTTCTTTAGCTCTGCTATCACGGCTAAGAAGTCCAGCAACTTTAAGTGTTTTACGATCAACACCAGCTTCAAGTAATGCACGGGCAATACCTAAACGGATTGCGCCTGCTTGACCTGTGAATCCACCACCTTTGACGAATGCTTCAACATCGAATTTATCCATGTTTCCGCTAACTTCAAGAGGTTGGCTGAGATCCATAACAAGTGTTGCATAAGGCATATATTTGTTAACATCTTGTCCGTTAACAATAATTTTACCTTTACCTTCAGTTACATAAACACGTGCGATAGAAGATTTTCTACGACCAGTGCCGTAATATTTAACAGTTTCTTTCTTTGCCATAGTTATTTCTCCTATCTTTTCCATTCAAGCACTTCTGGCTTTTGAGCTTCGTGCTTATGGTCGGCTCCACGATAGACGAAGAGTTTCTTAGCAATCTGACGACCTAAACGGCCTTTTGGTAACATACCCCAGACTGATCTTTCGACCATTTCTTCTGGATATTTTTCGATCATTTCGCCTGCTGTTCTTGTGCGAAGACCACCGTTATATCCGGAAACGTTGTAGTATTTTTTGTTTGTCTTTTTATTTGCGCCAGAAAGAGCGACTTTATCTGCATTAATGATGATAATGTAATCACCACAGTCGACATTAGGAGTATAAGTAGGTTTGTCCTTACCCATAAGCTTAATGGCGACAAAGGAAGCTAATCTTCCGTATGGGATGTCGGTTGCATCAATGACATACCATTTGCGAGAAACGTTCTCTGACTTTGCGATCGTTGTTTGACGTTGCATGTTGTTTCCTCCTTACTCAAGCAATAATCTTACCGGGACTATTGATTTTTCATTGTGCCGATAGCAATTATAT
>JBNMLE010000059.1:0-4947 GCA_050874705.1 Bacilli bacterium | reverse complement strand
TCAAACAATATATTTTTATATGAATTAGACAAAGAAAACGATTTAAAAAATATTAAAGACAATGAACCAATCGTTTTGTCTCAAACCACATTCCCTCTTGATGAAGTATTAAAAGCTTTTGAAAAAATTAAATTGATATTTCCTAAAGCAATTTTTGAATGTGGAATTTGTAAATCGTCTCTCGATAGACAAAAAGCACTTTTAAACATAGAAGAAAAACCTGATGTTATTTATATTATTGGAAGTAAAAAATCAAATAATACAAAATCATTGCTTAATTTAGCTAGTAAAACATTTAATAACACTCTTGTTAAACATATTGAAAATGAAAACGATGTAAGTAAATCAGATTTAATAGATTCGCATTACATCGTTATTTCTTCCGGGGCATCCACTCCAGATTATGTAATAAATTCAGTTGTTGATAAAATTAAGAAACTATCGAATTAATTCAGGTAATTTTTCGTGATCAATAATTGTTATTTTTATTGATGGATCTATTTCATGGATTAATTTTTCCATTTGTTTCATAAATATTTTTTCTACTTCGTGATTAACATCGAGGAAATTGTAATGATTAAGAACAACATCTCTACGAATATGATGAGGAACATCACCGCTAATAAAAATATCGTATCCTTCGCTTAAAGCATTAAAAAATTTATAAGAACCTCCGCCACCAACAATGGCAACAGTTTTCACAATATCTTTTCCAGCATGAATTAAATGGGAATATTCGATGCCAAAGCATTTATTTACATATTTAGCAAATTCATGAATCTCCATTGGATTTTTTAATTCTCCACCACGCGCCATTGCACATGTTTCAAGAGGCTTAATATTCTCAAGATGCAATGCATTTGCGAGCGCATCGTTCATACCATCTTTTCCTGTATCGAAATTAGTGTGCATGCTATAAACAGGGATATTAAGAGAATCAATTTTTTCTGTTAATAATTTTTTAATTGGGTCATGCGACAACACTTTAAAACGTGTTCCATAAATAAAAGGATGATGTGTCAAAATCAAATCAGGCTTAATGCCTTCTTTTTCCATTTCATAAAAGACTATATCATCAAAATCAAGACATAAAAGTATCGAATTTGTCTCTTCTTTTAATTTTCCTGTCATTAGTCCAACATGATCACCGTGTGAACGAATTGATTTTGGAAAACGTTTCGCTAATGCTCTCAATAATTTAATTGTTTTCATAATTATTTAGCCTTTCTAATTCTTGTGTAAGCATCTTAATCTTTTTATTATCATTTGATGATTCTTTGATTTTTATCAAATTATCATTCAATTGTTTTTTTGTATATTCTATGTATTCACTAAAAATATCTTTATTTAATACTTTTGCGCCATATTTAAGCTGAAAGTCTGAATATTTTTCTTTGCCTTTTTTAAATTTAATAATGAAATAATATTTACCTTTTTCTTTTACAATATCTTCAAAATTAATATAAAAACCGTTATTAATTAGCAAAGATTTAACATCATAAATGTCCCTATGCGCATCAATTAAAATATTTTTGATGAATTTAAGTTTGTCTAAATGTTTCGATAAAATGTCACAAATTAATTTTCCACCCATACCAGCGATTATTAATGTATCATAATCATTATTTAATTCATCAAGACCATCACTTAATGACAAAGTTATCTTATAATCCTTTAAATTAGCGGAAAGAATATTAAATGGTCCTACTTTATTTTCAACAGCACAAATCTTTGCAACTTTTTTATTATCTAAAAGATATTTTTCAAGCAAACCGTGATCTGCACCCACATCAAAAACAGATGAACCATCTTCGATTTGATTTGCCAACGCCAACAATCGCTTAGATAAAACCATTAAATTAGCTTCCTCTATAATCGCCTAAGCGTTTCTTACGATTTGGGTGACGTAGTTTCTTAATAGCTTTTGCTTCAATTTGACGAATTCTTTCACGAGTAACGCCGAATTCTTTGCCAACTTCTTCTAATGTTCTTGGATGATTGTCATCAAGGCCATAACGAAGACGGAGAACTTTTTCTTCGCGGTCTGTTAATTCTTTCATTACTTCGTAAAGTTCTTCTTTTAATAAATTATTCACAGCATAATCACTTGGTGATAATGTTTCTTTGTCTTCGACAAAATCTGACAAGCGAGAATCATCTTCTTCGCCAATAGGTGTTTCAAGAGAAACTGGTTCTTGGTTAATTCTTTGGATTTCTCTAATTTTGTCTGGTGAAATAAGACCATTAAGACGTTCAGAAATTTCTTCCGCTGTTGGATCACGTCCAAGTTCTTGAACAAGAGAACGTTGTGCACGTGTAATTTTGTTTATTGTTTCAACCATATGAACAGGAATACGGATTGTCCTAGCTTGGTCAGCAATAGCACGTGTTATGGCTTGTCTGATCCACCAAGTAGCGTATGTTGAAAATTTAAATCCTTTGGTGTAATCGAATTTTTCTACTGCTTTAATCAAGCCCATATTACCTTCTTGTATCAAATCAAGGAAAGGCATTCCTCTACCTGCATAACGCTTCGCAATGGAAATAACTAAACGTAGGTTAGAATTAATTAATTGTTGTTTAGCTTCTTCATCACCTTCCGCGATTCTTTTAGCAAGTTCAGGTTCTTGTTCAGGTTTTAATAAAGGAACTTTACCAATTTCTTTAAGGTAAATTTTGACTGAATCGTTAACTTTGACATCGCCAGAAACAAGTTTGCTTAAATCGTTAAGTTCTTGATCTGTTGGAACATCATCTTCCATATCGACTAGATCGTCATCATCAAGTAAGTTGTCGTCACTATCATCATTTTCAGAAAATTCGATATTTTCAATACCTTCCTCGGCTTTGTCGGAAATAACGTTAATGCCTTTTTCTTTGAAATAATCCATTAAATCCGCTAAATCTTTGTCGCTTAAGTCAAGGTGTTGAATTGAATCGAAAATTTCTTCTTGTTCGATCTCGTTTCCACTTTGTTTCGCTTTTGTTAGCCATTTTTTCTTGATCGATTCTAAATCCTCGATTTCTTCATCGGCACTTCCATCAATTAAATCATCATCAATAACATTTTTAGATGCTTTTGGTGCCTTTTTTAATGCTTTTTCTTTTTTTACCGCCATTTTTCTGTCCTCCATTAATCTAATTTGCATCGTTCGTATTTGTTTTATTTATATAATCTTTAAGTAATTTTGCTTTTTCTTTGTCGCTTTTGCCATCAAGGGACTTAAGTAAATTTCTTTTTTCGAATGTTTTATTTCTTTCTTCAATGATAATGTTTTGGCATTCATTAAGAACTTCTTTGAGTTTGTCTTTATCAATAGGAGTAGTATCCATCGAAACAATTTCGTTTAATAGTTCCTTTTTATTTTCAGGTTCAAACGAAGATATATAGTCCATCAATATTGAAGGATTAACAGTATCACTTTCATCGACAAATTGAATTAAGTAGTTAGCAATTTGTCTATAAATTTCATTTATAAAATATTTAATGTTCTTTTCATAAAACAAGATGGCGTCTTTGTTATTCATCATTTGTTCTAAAACAGTTTTTTCGGCTAATGTTAAACGCCTCAATTCTTTATTAAGTGTTTTTTTGTCGTATATTTTTTCTGTATCAAAGGAATCGATGTCATCATTTGTTTTAATGCTATCGTTATTTTCTTTAATACTTTTAATATATTCTTTTATTGCGTTTGGATTAAACCTTGTTGCTTCAGCTAATTTGTAAAGGCAGTCGTCGAAATCAAATTTTGATTTAATGCTTAAAAGCATTGGTGCAAAATGAGAAACAACTTTTTTTCTATCCTCTATATTATCCAAAGGTGAAATATTTTTATAGTAATTTAAAGCGAAATCAAATGGATCGACCAAACTATTAACATATAATTTTAGTTCATCAGGACCACTATTTTTTAAGATTTCATCAGGATCTTTTGCTTCACCTGGTTTTGAAACAAGTCTATAAGAAAGATTGGCTTTATCAAACATTGCCATTAATGACATCATAGCTTGTTGTCCGGCATTGTCTCCGTCAAGGCAAAGTCTAATTTCTACATTGAGTTTTCTTAATAATTCAATATGTGTTTCTGTTAATTTTGTCCCCATTAATGCAATACAAGAAGAAATTCCTATTGCATCAAAAGCGAGAACATCCATAAAACCTTCAACAATGTAAATATAACCATCATGTCGTGCAGTTTGCTTTGCAATATGGTAATTATAAAGCGTCGAGCCTTTTCTAAAAATCTTTGTTTCTGGCGAATTTACATATTTAGGAGAATCGTCATCAACAAGCCTTCTTGCAGAAAAAGCAACAACTTGCCCATTTGCATTAAAAATAGGAACAATTAACCTACCAGCATTTGAATCGCTGGTTCCGCTTGTTCTTGCAAGAGCGATGCCTATATCTTCGATATTTTTTAATGAAAATCCTTTTTGTTGGAGATAGCTAATTGCTTTTTTGCCATCAATTAACGCATATCCAAAACCAAATTTTGCAATTTGTTCGTCTGATATTTTTCTTTTTGAAAGATATTTTAGTGCAATATTTCCTTCTTCTGTTTCAAGACCATATCGATAATACTTTTGTAGTTCGCTAATACAATTGTATAAAATCTGTAAATCAACATTAACCGGCTTTTTAACTTCATTTTGATGTAAACGAGGATCATCGAAATTTATAATTTCACAAACCTTTTTTACAGCTTCCATGAATGGAATCTTTTCGTAATCAGATACAAATGTGAATACATCGCCGCTGTGATGACAAACATAGCAAGTAAATGTTTGCTTTTCGGGATCGATGTTCATTGAAGGATCGTGATCGTCATGAAACGGACAAATTGCGACATATCTTCGCCCTTTTTTGATCACATTAATGTACGAAGAAATAACGTCGACAATATCGGCGCGACTTTTTATTTCTTGTATCAATTCGTGGTCAAATTT
>JBNMLE010000058.1:0-5047 GCA_050874705.1 Bacilli bacterium | reverse complement strand
TATCTATTCTTTTATCATCACGATAGACTTCATCGATTGTGCCTGAGCCAATCATAAGACCATCTTTATTATAAAAAACAGCTTCTTGGCCTGTTGTGACCGCTTTATAATAATCATAAGTACAAATTATTTCATCGCCTTTTTTATCAATAACACATGGATGATCTTTTTGACGGTATCTAAATTTAACTGTGACTTCTTGGGGGAATTTTTCATCAGGATTGATAAAATTAAGCTTTCTAACAATACATTTATTGCTCAAAAGGTAATGTTGATTATCTCCACGAGTCACATAAAGAATATTGTTTTTGGCGTCTTTTTTTACAATAAACCAGCCAGAGGCAGCTTCGCCACTTATACCACCTATACCAAGCCCTTTATGCTGACCAACAGTATAATAATAAACACCTTTGTGTTTTCCAATAACCTTATTTGTATCGATATCAACGATATTTCCTTCATGAGCAGGAATATAATTTTTCAAAAATTCGCGGAAATTTCTTTCTCCAATAAAACAAACACCTGTTGAATCTTTTTTGTCAGCAATAACAAGATTTAATTTATGCGCAATTTCACGAACTTTTGTTTTATCAATATCGCCAAGCGGGAACAAACAACTTCTAATCTGTTCTTCGTTAATTTGAGACAAGAAATAAGTTTGGTCTTTATTTTGGTCGTAGCATTTTTCTAAATAATAATGTCCGTCTTTAAAAACCTTTTTTGCGTAATGACCCATAGCGATATAGTCGCATCCATTTTGGTCAGCAAATTTTTTAAAAGCGTCAAATTTGATAAATTTATTGCATAAAATATCAGGATTAGGAGTTCTTCCTTTTTGATATTCTTCAATGAAGAATGAAAAAACATGATCCCAATATTCTTTAATGAAATCTATTCTAAGTAAAGGTATTCCTAGTTGTTCTGCAACTTTTTGGGCATCTTGATAATCTTTTTCTTGAGGACATTGATTATCGTTAATTGTTGGATTTCCTAAAAAATCATTATTTGCAAAAGCGTCCCAATTACGCATAAATGCCCCAATGACTTCATAGCCTTGTTCTTTCAATAAATACGCTGCAACGGCGCTATCAACGCCACCGCTAAGACCAATCATTACTTTCATTTAATAAAATCCTTACTATCAAGGAATATTGTAAATGGACCATCATTAACAATATTTACCTTCATATCGGCGCCGAATACGCCTGTATTTATTTTATAACCAAGTGAAGTTAAATAGGAATTGAAATAATTATAAAGTTTTATAGACTCTTCCCCTTTTAATGCATTAACAAAAGAAGGTCTTCTTCCATGGGTTACATTTGCATATAAGGTAAATTGTGAAACAGATAAGATTTCACCGTTGATGTCGTTAAGCGATAAATTCGTTTTACCATTTTCATCATTAAATAGTCTTAATGAAACAAATTTGTCGACCATTTTTCGCACTATTTCTTCATTATCATCGGCGCAAAATCCGACAAAAACGCAAAAACCGCGGGAAATACTTCCCACGATTTTTTCATCAATTTTTACACTTGCGTTTAATACGTTTTGAATTAAAAGTCTCATTATTTAATATAAGCATGAACTGTTGGAGGAACGCTAACAAATTCATCAACAATAATAAATGAATTTTCGATATCTTTTAAGATGTCATCGAAATTTTCTTTGTTTGTATGAACAACACAAAGAACATCGCCTTTATTAACTTTGTCTCCAACTTTTTTGTTTAATACAATACCTGCAGACATATCAATAACATCATCGAATGTTTCTCTTCCAGCACCTAATCTCATTGCAGATTCACCAATTTCAAGAGCAACAATTTGTTTAATATAACCGCTCTTATTTGCTTTAACTTCCACAATATGTTTAGCGAGTGGGAATTTTTCTGGATGTTCGATATATGACACATCACCACCTTGTGCTTTAACCATTGCTTTAAGTTTTTCAAAAGCACTGCCATCATCGATAGATTTTTGAAGCATTTCCATTCCTTCTTCTTCGCTATTTGCTATTTTTGCTTGTTCAAGCATAATAGCGCCACTTCTCAAGCAAAGATCAGTGAAATCTTTTGGTCCTTGACCATGAAGAGTCGCAATTGCTTCTTTAATTTCAAGAGCGTTTCCAACAGCGTGGCCAAGTGGTTGATCCATATCAGTTAAAACTGCACGTGTATCACGACCTAAAGCATTACCAATTTTGCACATAATTTTGGCAAGTTCTTCGGCGGATTGTGCATTTTTCATAAATGCACCATTGCCAAATTTGACATCAAGAAGAATACAATCGCTTCCGCTTGCAAGTTTTTTTGACATAACAGATGAAGCAATTAGAGGTGTGGATTCAACAGTGCCTGTGACATCTCTTAAAGCATAAAGTTTTTTATCAGCAGGAACCAAACTTGCAGTTTGTCCAATAATAGCTAAACCGATATCGTTAACTTGTTTTATAAAATGTTCTTCACTAACAAATACTTTCATGCCAGGAATTGATTCAAGCTTATCAAGTGTTCCGCCGGTGTGACCAAGACCTCTACCACTCATTTTAGCTAATTTAGCACCACATGCTGCTACCATAGGTCCAAGAGCGATACTTGTTTTATCACCAACTCCACCTGTTGAATGTTTATCAACTTTAACACCTTTAATAGATGAAAGGTCCATAACATCACCGCTATGTTCCATTCTATCTGTTAAAGTAACGATTTCACGATTGCTCATACCTTTAAAAACAATCGCCATTAATAAAGCGCTTACTTGATAGTCAGGAATTTTTCCATCAACATATCCTTTAATGAAGAATGAAATTTCTTCATCGCTTAATTCATATCCATCACGTTTTTTTGTGATTATATCTACCATTCTCATATTAATAACCTCCGAATGTAATTTTTGAAAAGAAAGAATTATTAAACACTAAAATGTTTTATAAATCAATATATTTCAATTATACTTTAATTGATGGATTTTCAAAAGCATTTAAGTAAATATCTTTCTAAGAAAGAAATTGATGAATTAATAGCAACCTTCAATGGAAAAGAACATAAAGGATTAATTTTAAATACAAATAAAATTAGCGATGATAGATTTGTTACTCTTTTTCCAAATGTAAAGAAACATCCACTTGTACCGCATTGTTATTTGTTCGACCAAGATGAATATCAATTTGGAAAAATGATTTATCATGACCTTGGCTATTATTATATACAAGATCCAAGCGCTTCACTTGTTTCATATCTTTTAAATCCTAGTGAAGATGAAAATGTTTTAGATTTGTGCGCTGCACCTGGTGGAAAAAGTATCGAAGCATCGCTACTTATGAATAAAAAGGGCGTTTTATATTCTAATGACATTTCTTCTTCAAGAGCTCAAATACTTTTATCAAATGTTGAAAGAATGGGTTTAAATAATGTCGTTGTAACTTCGCTAGATTATTCAAAAATTAATAATTTAAATGAGAAATTTGACAAAATAATTTTAGATGCCCCTTGCTCCGGAAGCGGGATGTTTAGAAAAAATGAAGAAATGAAAAATGATTGGACTTATGAAAAAGTTTTAAAACAAAGCGAAATACAAAAAGAACTAATCAAATTAGCTTATTCATTATTAAAACCTGGCGGAACAATGGTTTATTCAACGTGTTCATATTCATATGAAGAAGATGAAGATGTTGTTTCTTATTTATTATCAAACAGCGATGCAATTCTTCAAAATATAAATGAAAACGAAATGTTTTATCGTTCTAATTTAAAGCAATGCATTCATTTATTTCCAAATAAATTTCCTGGAGAAGGACATTTTATCGCCTTAATTAAAAAACCAGGCGAATTAATAAAAAATAAAATTCAACCTTTTAGTATAGATACAACAAAACAGTCGAAAGGTAGATCGCTAATCTTAGAGCATTATTCTCTTCCAAATAAGCCGATTGATATTTTACTTAAAAAGTCTATTAGACCAGGACTTTTTGAATATTCTTTAATTGATAATAAAAAGATTTATGCTCACCACTATTCCCATTTTGTTAATAATATAGATTCTTATCAACTAAATGATATTGAATTAAAAAAATATCTTCACGGAGAAGAATTAAATATAAATGATATAAACAAAAATTATGATTTTGTTTCTTATGATGGGAATATTTTAGGGGTAGTTAAGACAAAAAATAAATCCCTTAGGAATTATTATCCGAAGGGATTAAGAAGGTAATTTTTTATCAGCGCGGACTTCATACATTCTTCTTTTTTTGCCGAGTCCTTTTTGTTTATAAACCTCAGTTATATCGCGCTTTCTAAATTCATCTACATCAGCGTTTATTTGTTTTGCAATCGAATCGGCTAAATCGATACTATTTATTTCAGCGTATTCTTCTTTCGTAATAGGTTTATGTATTTTTACAAATACTGGATACTGTTTAAGATAATGTTTAGCAGACAATATTCTTTGCGAACCATATAAAGAAATAGGAACAATTGGCACTTTTGCCATATAACCCATTTTTATTGAGCCACCTTTAAATTCTAGGCATTGAGTTTCTGGGTTTTTATTTCTAGTTCCTTCTGGAAAAATCATTACATTTGGACCTGGATTAGATTTAATAAAATTAACAATTTTCTTAATTTCGGATAATTGATTCATTAAATTGTGACGGTCAATAGGTATTCCATCAAGAACTTTAATAATTGTTCCGATAAATGGCATATCTAAACTTTCTTTTTTTGCAACAAATGAAATAGGTTTTTCACTTAATGCAATATAAACCAAAGGATCAGCTTCAGAAAGATGGTTTGAAACAAATAATACTTTTCCATCAATATTTTTTATGTTTTCTTCACCTTCAACAATATATTTAACATGGTTTGATTTTAAAACTGAAAGTGTTAATTTTCTTAATCTTGCATATCTTTCTTCATATGGATATTTTTCAGGATGTTTTGCATATTTTCTAAAATAGAATAAATCGTAAAAAATTATTTTAATCCCTGCTGTAAATCCTAATCGAACATAGCTAAGTAACTTTCTCATACTTTATATATTAT
>JBNMLE010000057.1:0-5185 GCA_050874705.1 Bacilli bacterium | reverse complement strand
GTGATATTATTATGTTATGAAGAACAAAAGGTCAGTTAAACCCTGATGTGAGTCAAGGGGTTTATTCGGCCTTTTTTTCTTATCTAATATTAAGGAGGATTACACTTTGAAAACAAATATTAGAAAAACTGCTGGTTTTGTATTTGTATTAGCTTCTGTCTTAGCCCTCGGTGCATGCGGAAATAACGATGAAGCAAATCCAGTAAAAGAAATCATTGCTCAAGCTGAAGCAATGAATGAAGATGAACTTTACGCAAAAGCTGCCGAAGAAATTAATGGTAAGAAATTTGTTGTTGTTGCAAACTCATCACGTATGAAAGATGCTTTCCCAGCATGGGTAAAATATGTTGCTGAGAAAGATTACGCTCCACAAAACTTTAATGCAAGCTTTGAAACAACTCAACCAAAGAACAACCAAATCTTTAGCCAAATTAAAGGCGATGTTACAGGTGCATCTCACAACATCTCAATGACACTTATTCAAGATGGTTCACAAATTGCCTCAAAAATGACAAGACCTGGCTATTTACTTAACTACATTCCAAAAGAATGGGCAGGTAATAAAGAAGCAGATGGACAACCATTAGCTCTTCAATCATTGTCAAAAGTATTCTGCTATAACACTCTTGGTTCAGACGGAACAGTTGATGGAAATAAAGACATGGTTAACAACGTCTTTGACTTTGTTCTCACCGACAAAGGCGAAAAATTCTCAACACAATTTATGGCTCCAACATCTGAACCAGTTGGCCAAAATATGTTATACATGTTAACACGCGACGACTATGCTGCAGTTGTTAAAGAAGCATATGATGCCGCTACAACAGAACAAAAACCGAAGTTGATAAAGTTCTTGAAGATACTAACGCCGGTATTAAACAATTAATGGCTGATGGCGAATTCACTGATAATGCCAAATATTCACTAGCTTGGACATATTTATGGATGAAATCATATACAAAAGTTGATGATGATGGCCCAATCAGCGTTAACTTAACAAAGAAAACATCTGGCGGTACAGCTGGTCTTCTTGTTTATTCAAAATTCAGATCAATTAAAGATACAGCAGATACTTCTAAAAAACCAATTCAAGTAGCTGCTTATAAAGATGGTTATGTTGGTTTTGGTGGATATATGTATAAACATTATCTCCAAATCTTAAAAACATCACCATTCCCATGGACTTCATGTGCATTTATTCACTTTATGACAAATCACGCTGAAGGATTCCAACCTTGGGGTAAGGATATGGGTGGTTATAGTGCTAACCCAGAAGTTCAAAAGAGCTTTGACCATTCAAAAGATGGTTATAAAGAAGATGACGGAACTGAAAAAACAGAAGTTGTCTATCCAGTCAAAAACGATAAAGGATATGATTGGTGGACAGCAAATGAAGCCGGAAAAGGTCGCTTAGTCCTTGAAGACGGTGAATATTGTTCCAAAGTTGCAGCAGTCATGAATGACTGGATTGCATATCTATAATATTTAGATAACAATTTTTAGGGGAGGCTTTTGCCTCCCCGTTTCATAACGAATAGAAAGAGGATTTTATGAATAGTTATGGCTCGACATTTGACTATCAAAAAGCTCCTTCAAAATCGAAGAAGTTCTTTAATAGTTGCAAAAACTTTTTTTCAAAACCTCAAAATATCATTCTTGTTATTTTAGGAATCATCTTATCTGTTCTTGTATTTATCCCAATGATCTCTGTCTTAATTGACACCTTCAAAATCCATCAAGGTGCAATGGGTGAAGATGTTGGCGATAATGTTGCTGATACTTTATCTTTCTATAACTGGATACAAGCTTTTACAGGAAGACTTGCGGTTAAAAATTTCTGGGTTCCACTCGGAAACACATTGTTATTATCAGTTTTAAGTTGCGTTTTCGCTGTTTTGTTCGGCGGAATTGTCGCATATTTAATTACAAGAACCAATTTAAGATTTAAAAAATACATTTCATCTGTATTTATCTTTCCATACATTATGCCTCAGTGGACATTAGCGATGGTGTGGAAAAACTTATTTGATAGCGTTGCTGTCACAAGTACAAAAAATGGATTATTTGCCTCTGTGTTTGGCATTACAATGCCTCAATGGTGGTGTGCTGGATTATTCCCATGCGCATTAGTCCTTGGACTTCACTACGCTCCATTTGCCTATATTTTGATTGGTGGTATTTTTAGAAATATGGATGCTAACCTCGAAGAGGCGGCAACCATTTTAAATACTCCAAAATGGAAAATATTCCTTCGTGTAACTCTTCCTTTGGTTACACCAGCAATTCTTTCAACAGTACTTTTAGTTTTCTCAAGTGCAATGGGATCTTATCCTGTTCCACATTTTTTAGGAAATGCTGCCGGTGGTTATGAATTCCCGACTCTTTCTACCAAATATCAAGAACTCAATGTTGATAGACCTGGTGTTGCATCTATTATTTCTGTTGTCATGATGGTTATTGGTATTGCGATATTACTTGTTAACCAATTATCTACAACTGGAAGAAAACAATATACAACAGTTACAGGTAAATCAGGACAAGTTTCAAAAGTCAATTTAGGAAAAGCAGGCTCAATAATTATTGGTGTTATTTTAATTATCTTAACTTCTCTTACATCTATTTATCCTATTATTTCATTTGCTATTGAAACATTCCTTGAAAACCCAGGCGATTATTCTTCTCTCACTCTTAAGTGGTGGATTAATAATGACCAAGGTGCTGAAAATGGTATGTATGGAAACCTTGGCGTCTTCTATAATACTCAATTATGGCAAGCCTTTGGTGGTTCAATATTAACCGCAGTTGGAGCGGCCTTATTAGCAGGAACAGTTGGAACTCTTGTTGGATATTGCGTTGCCAAAAATAGAAAATCTAAATTTGCTAACTATGTTAACGCTGTAGCTTTCCTTCCATATTTATTACCAGCTCTTTCTGTTGGTGCTGCTTACTTTGTATTCGGTACGAATATTGGATTGTACAATACTTATATTTTGCTTATCGTTGTTGGCATGGTTAAATATATTCCATTTGCTTCTAAAGCATCATTTAACTCGATGCTTCAATTATCTGATCAAATTGAAGAAGCCGCCATCATACAAAATGTCCCATGGTGGAAACGAATGGTCAGAATTATTATTCCTATTCAAAAAACTTCGATTTTAAGTGGATTCTTGCTCCCATTTATTACTGGTATGCGTGAACTTACATTATTCATGATGCTTGCTACAGATAGCAAATTAGCCACTCTTCAAATGGGTTATTTCGATGAAATGGGATTATATGCATTCTCAAGTGCTATTAACTTAATGTTAATTGTCTTTATTCTTGGAGTTAATGCTATTGTTAATAAAGTCACAGGTGCAAGCCTTGATAAAGGTATAGGAGGTTAGAAATATGCCTAAAATTGTATTAGAACACGTTACAAAAAGATGGGGCCATTATTATGGCGTTGATGATTTAAATCTTGTTATTGATGATAATTCATTTGTTACTTTACTTGGTCCTTCTGGGTGTGGTAAAACAACCACACTTCGTATGATTGCTGGGCTTGAAACTCCGACAACCGGACGTATTACAATTGGCGATAAAGTTGTTTTTGATTCCAATTTAGGAATTAATGTACCAGCTAGTAAAAGAAAAGTTGGTTTCTTATTCCAAAACTATGCTCTATGGCCAAATATGACTGTTTATCAAAATATCTCTTTTGGTTTAAAGAATGTTAAAGAAGTAATGCCTGTTTATGATTTTGAATTAAAAAATCTTCATCGCATTAATAAAATCTTAAACGATCCAGAATTAGTTAAAGAAGCAGTGCTTGAAGCTGAAAATAATAAAAAAGATAAAAAAGAAGCCAAAAATCGCGCTTTAATAAAAATCATTGATACTTATGAAATCAGCATGATGACTGCGAAAAAACTTTATGATTATTTCGCTAATAACTCAGATATTAATGAAGAAATTACTAAAAATGAGCTTCGTATCGCTAATATCATGGAAAAATACGCCAATAAAGGAATGTCAGTTGATAACAATTTTGTTGTAACTGATGCAAATGGCAACACTGAAAAAATGCGTAGATTAACAGATGAAGAAATCGATTTAGCGGTTAGACGCGTTTCTAGAGTTGTTAAAATTGGCGAATTCATGGATAGATATCCAAGTGAACTCAGTGGTGGTCAACAACAACGTGTCGCTATTGCTCGCACACTTGCTCCAGAACCATCTGTCTTATTTATGGATGAACCATTATCTAACCTTGATGCTAAATTACGTCTTGAAATGAGAAGTGAACTTCAAAGACTTCATATTGATACAGGTTCAACATTTGTTTATGTTACACATGATCAACTTGAAGCTATGACATTAGCTACAAAAATTTGCTTGATTAATAATGGTGTTCTTCAACAATATGATGCTCCATTAGAAGTTTATAAAAAACCAAACAATTTATTTGTTGCCGACTTCGTTGGAAATCCATCAATCAATTTTGTTGAAGCAGACGGAAAAAATATTTCTGGAGAATTTGATTTAAAGATATTTGATAAATATAATGTGAAATTCGTTCCAACAAATAATATCAATTTCACTCAATGGCTAAATGATCGCGCTGATGAACAAAGAAAAGCCGAAGAAGTTGAAGATGCAAAACGCTCAGACAAAAATTATGTTGAAAAAGCAAATAAAGATCTTGTCTTTAAATACAATATTCCAGTAATTGAAGATGTTGAAACTCTTGAAGATATCAAAGAAAAAGAATTTGTAATTGGTATTCGTCCAGAATTTATTCATCTTGGTCACGAAAACGGCATTGAAGGCGAAATCTATAGCGCTATGCCAGCAGGTATGGAAACAACAATTAAAATTAAAATTGATAATTTCCTTCTAACAGGTGTTATCTTTGGTGGTGTTGCCTTTAAGATCGGCGAAAAAGTTAATGTTTCTTTTGCTGGAGCGGAAATTATGCTTTTCCATAAAGAAACAGGAAAACTTATTTCACAAGGCAAATTAGAAATTAAATAACTTTGTTTGTTTAATACAAGGGTCCTTTGGACCCTTTTTTATATGATGGTGAATTTACCGTTCAAGTGCAACACTTCTAGACAAAAATAAAGGCTCATATCAATCCTGGTGTAAGATATAGTTGCGACACTTATCTACAGGAGGTTCTTTATGAGCTATTCACATT
>JBNMLE010000056.1:0-5274 GCA_050874705.1 Bacilli bacterium | reverse complement strand
TATATTTTGCGATTTTTTAATTCTCTTGATTAAGCCAAATTAAAAAGGTAGTAACGCGATATTTTCAATAAATTAAAAGAACTAAGAGAAGATAACGATATATCAATAGAAAAATTAATAAAACTTTTAAATGTTTCTCGAACTACATACTATAATTACGAGAATGAAATAACATACCCGTCTTATGAAACGCTTTTTCTTTTAGCGGATTTTTATAAAGTATCGATTGATTATTTACATGGCTATCAAGATAATTCTAAAAACGATGCTATCTATACATCCTTAATTGCATATTTTAAAGACTTAAATATTGATGAGCAACTCACTGAAAAAGAAAAGAAAATAATTAAAACAATAATTTGTTCTTTTCTTAAAAATAAAACTAAATAAAAACAGAAAACTATCTCACATTAATAAAAATTGATCATTAAAATCAAAAAAGTGATGGCATTGCCATCACTTAGTTTGAATATTATTTCTTCATCGAATCAATTTGTTCTTTGTCGCGTTTAAGCACTTCTTCAAGTCTTTCCGCTTTTTCAAATGAATCATCGAGGTAGAAAGTTATTTCAGGAGTTTTTCTAATATCGATTTTTCTAGCAAGTGAAGAACGAACATATCCTTTACATTTATTGAGCTCTTCAAGATTTTGTCTTGGATATTTTGTTCCAAGAAATGTTACATATACTTTCGCGTACGAGAAGTCTTTAGATACTTCGACTTCGCTTACTGTACAAAAACCGATATTTTTATTTTTTAATTCAAATTGAATTATTTCGGAAATATTTTTTCCAATAATGCTTTGAATTCTTTGTATGCGGTCCGCCATTAATCTTTTTCCACCATTTCATATCCTTCAATGATGTCAGCTTCTTTTAAATCATTGAAGTTTTCAATATTAATTCCGCATTCGAAGCCTTCTTTAACTTCTTTAGCGTCATCTTTGAAGCGTTTAAGAGATTTGATTTTTCCTTCATAAACAACAACGCCATTACGAATAAGTCTCATTTTTGAATTAGCTTTAATAACACCACTTGTTACATAGCAACCAGCAATTGTGCCAATTTTACTAATTTTAATAAGAGATCTAACTTCTGCTTGTCCGGTAACGCTTTCGACTTTTTCTTTCTTAAGCATACCTTTCATAGCATCGCTCATTTCATTTAATAAATCATAAATGATTCTATGAAGTCTAATTTCAACTTTTTCGGCTTCTGCTTTTTGACTGATCATTGCGCTTGGACGAACATTAAATCCATAAATAATCGCGCCAGAAGCACTTGCAAGCATAATATCACTGTCACTAATAGCACCAGCGCTGCAATGAATGATATTAATTTTTACTTGATCATTTGATAATTTTTCAAGTGAAGATTTAACAGCTTCAGCAGAACCAGTTGTATCAGCTTTAATGACGATATTAACTGTTTGCATATTTCCTTCTTTGATTTTATCAAAGAGTTCATCAAGACTTACTGCACCTTTGCTAGCATTTTCATTTTCTTTTTTAATTAATGCACGTTTAAAGGCGATATCTTTTGCTTGTTTTTCTGTTTTAAATGCCATGAAGTGATCGCCAGCATTTGGAACTTCGCTAAGACCAATAACACTAACAGGTGTTGATGGGCCTGCTGATTTCATTGTCTTTTTATATTCGTTTGTCATACGACGGATTTTTCCATATGCTGTGCCGACGACAACATAGTCTTGGAATGTAAGAGTACCGTTTTGAACAAGAAGAGTTGCTTTAGGACCTTCACCTTTATCAAGATTAGCTTCAATAACTGTTCCTATAGCGTATCTATCTGGATTTGCTTTAAGTTCAAGCATTTCAGCGACAACAAGAATCGCTTCAAGGAGTTCTTTAATACCTTGGTTCTTTTTAGCGCTTATTTCACAAACTATTGTATTACCACCATATTCTTCAGGAATTATGTCGTAATTCATGAGTTCGTTTTTAATTCTTTCTGGATTTGCACCAGGTTTGTCCATTTTATTAATAGCCACGATAATAGGGACTTTTGCAGCTTTGGCGTGAGATATAGCTTCAACTGTTTGAGGCATAACTCCATCGTCAGCGGCAACTACAAGAACAACAATATCTGTAATTGCTGCTCCACGACTTCTCATCGCTGTAAAAGCTTCATGCCCTGGAGTATCAATAAATGTAATTTTTTGACCATCAATTTCTTTTTGATAAGCACCAATGGCTTGGGAAATACCACCGACTTCACTATCGACAAGACGAGAATTTCTAATCGCGTCAATAAGTGTAGTTTTTCCATGGTCAACATGGCCCATAATTGTAACAATTGGGGCTCTTGGTTTAAGGTCTTCTGGTTTATCAACGATTTCCATTTCTTCGAAATTTTCTTCGCTGACTAATTTTTCTTTTTTGAAATCATAACCGAATTGAAGACATATTAATCCGATTGTTTCATCATCAAGTGTTTGGTTAATTGTAACCATTTTCTTATTCATGAATAAGAACTTAATGATGTCTGTTGCGTTGAGGTTAAGTTGTTTTGCAAGTTCACCAACAGTCATGTTGCGGCTATATACAAATACACCATTATTAACCTTATTTGCATTTTGATTTTTGTTATTAGCGTTTGAAGGGATGTTACTGCGTCTAAAATCATTTTTTTGTTTATTTGCCATAAGCATTTCTCCTTTCTAATCTATTTGTTTTAAAAGATCAATGTATATTTGTTCTGATATTTCACATTGAAATACTTTTACAAAAACTTTTGTTTTTTTAGCTTTTAATATAACATCTTTATCTTTTAAGACATATGCACCTCTTCCAGGTGCTTTATTTGTTAAATCAACAAAAATGTCGTTATTAGAATTTTTGCATACACGAAGAAGATGTTCTTTTTCAAACATCTTGTTTGTAACAATACATTTTCTTAAAGGAATCTTCTTCATAATGCTTTAAATCCTATTTTTCATCGTCGTCGTAATATTTATCGTATTCATCATAGTCGATATCTTCATCATCATCGTAATCGACCATATCGTCGAAGTCTTCGTTGTCAAGATCTTCGAGTTCTTCTTTTGTATAAATATCCATTTGAGGGACGACTTTCTTTTCATCAGTTTTAACTTCCTCATGTGGCATTTCTTTATCAGTAATGTTATGAGGACGTTTGCTTGTTTTATGAGTTGCTTTGAAAGTTGTTTCTTTCTTATCGCTTTCAAGAGCTTTTTCAAGGCTTTCAAGAGTTGTTGTTGTTTGAACTACTTTTGGTTCAACCTTTTCTTCAACTTTTTCTTCTTTGACAGGTTCAACAACTTTTTCTTCAACTTTTGGAGTATCCGCTAAATCTTCATCAAGAATTTGTTGAGGTTTGCTCTTTTCAATGCCACCAACAGTGACAGGTTCAACTTTAACTTCTTCTTCAGTCTTATTTTGAGCTTTGATTTGAGCAAGATATCTTTCGTAATTTTCTCTTTTGATGCGTTCTTTATCTTCTTCACGAAGTTGTTCAACACTCTTAAATGGAATGTCAGATAAATTATCCATTTCTTTTTCTTCGTGAATATCAATTGACCATCCAGTTAAGCGGCATGCAACACGTGCATTTGCGCCTTTTTTACCAATAGCAAGAGAAAGTTGTCCATCTTGAACAATAGCGATTGCTTTTTTCTTTCCATCTTCGCCTGGTTCATTATCAAGGTGAATATAAGTTACTGTTGCAGGTCTAAGAGCATCGACAATACATAAAGCTTCATTTGGAGTATATTGAATGATATCGATTTTTTCTTTGTCTTTAACTTTATTACCGAGTTGTTCGACAATTTTCTTAATAGCAATACCATTAACACCGATACATGCACCAACACAATCGACATTAGGATCGTTGCTATAGACAGCAATTTTGCTACGTATTCCAGCTTCACGAGCAAGGGCTTTGATAATAACTGTTCCATCATAGATTTCATGAACTTCTTCTTCGAACAATTTCTTTAAAAATCCTGGATCAGAACGAGAAACTTTAATCATTGGTCCTTTTTCGTTAGAACTTACATTAGCCACGAACATGCGGATTGATTCTCCGGCATCAAATTTTTCATCACCAATTAAATCACGGCGTGTTAAATAAACTGATGTACGACCAATGCTAACAAGAACACCACGGTCATCACTTTTTTCAACAACACCAGTAATCATTTCGTTGATTTTATCTTTGTTTGTTTCGTATAAAGCGCGTTTTTCAGCTTCCGCTAATTTTTGTTTTAAAATTGATTTAACTGCGTTAGCGGTAAATCTTCTAAGAGATTCAACGCTGACAGGAATTAAACATGTATCGCCAAGTTTAATTTTCTTATCAATCTTTTTAGCGTCTTCAAGTGAAATTTCTTGGTAGTCAACAATTACTTCATCAACAACTGTTTTACCAATGCACATATTAATTTCGCTATCAGTGATTTCAACGCGAATATCTGCGTCATCATCGCCTTCGATTTCTTTAATATATGCTTTTTTAAGAGCTTCTTTTAAAGCATCAAGAATTGATTCTTTAGAAATGCCCTTTTGAGCCTCGAGTTCATCGAGAGCTTCTAGAAATATTTTTCCATCCATTTGATATAATTCCTCCTAATTAGAATTTGATGGCAAGTCTTGCTTTATCGATATCTTTTCGATTAAGCTCCGCCTTAACAAGACGGCTTTTTACTCTAAATGTCAAAGAAACTATATCGGAGGAAACGCTGTCCAGGCTTCCTTCGAGATAGTTTTCTCCTTTATAAGGGTTTGTTAAATGAACACGAACATATTTTCCGACATATTTTTCTAACTTATTAACGTCGATGCTTTTTTCTGCTCCATAAGTAGAAACATCAAGAATATATGCCTCATCAATCAAATCTTCACTATCAAGCATTGGTGATATTAAATCATTTACTCTTACGATATCATCAAGAGAAATAACATCATCTTTATCAATTAAGACACGGAGATAATTTGTTCCATTTTCGCGCTTATAAGAAACAGAAACATTCTCATATCCAAGTTCATTAATTGGCTTTTCAATAAGTTCTAAGATTTGTTTTTCAATGTTCATAAAATTCCCCTATTAAAGACAAAGAGTGGCCAACAGCCACTCTTTTTCAGAGTATCTCAAGTTTCCTTGATTGATAAAACTATAATAGTTTTTAGACAAATTTGCAATACTTTTTAAACGAGGGATAAATAAATTTATGTATATAAGTCAATACTATTCAAATTTAATAAGAATTCTTCAAGAGAAATTATCAATATCCCTAGTT
>JBNMLE010000055.1:0-5319 GCA_050874705.1 Bacilli bacterium | reverse complement strand
AATCTATTGACTTATTTTGAATAACTAGTTGTATTTATACAAATAAAGTAGTAAGATAATTTAGCTATGTTTGAAAAAGGAGGCATATAGGTTAATTATGAAAAAATCAAAAATGACCTTAGGAATTATGGCCGGCTTACTTGCAGCAACATTTGCGGCAGGCTGTGATGTCACTTATTCCCCTGATGGTTATATCTTAACCTACAAGAACTCTGCTGGAGAGACTCAAAATTATACCGCCAACGACTTATTTGGCAGTTATTACAATGACTCAAGCAAAGTTTCTTCTATGTTCGATAATATTTATAAACTTATTGTCGGAAACTACTTTAAAGTTGAAGCTAGTGGTATAGCTAAATACGAAGAAGTACTTAAAAAAGCTAAAAACGAAGTTGAAGGTATCAAAAATCAAGCAAAGAAAAATGCTGATACAAATTCAACAAACTATGATGAAGAATGGGATTCTTTATTAAAGAGCTACAGCTGTGAAGATGAAGAAGAATTACTTCAACATTTCTTGTATCAAAAAGAACTCGAAGAATTCAACAAACAATTCTATGACAATAACACTGATCTTCTTCGTGATTCTGTTCCAACTGCAGAAAATCCAGATGCATATGATGGCTATTTAAATGTTAAAGTTCCATATCATGTACGTCATATTCTTGTAAAAATTAGTGATTCAAGTTCAACAAACTTCTGGAATTCTACAATTGATGCAAGCAACGCAATTAAACTTTATGATGTTGTTTCTGCATTAGCAAAAGGAAACGATTCATTTGGTAGAATTGCCCAACTTTATTCTGATGACAGTTCATCATCAACATTTGGTGATCTTGGCATTATGGATAAAGACACAGGTTTCGTCAATGAATTTAAACTTGGTGTTTATGCTTACGAAAATCTTTATAACAACAGCACAAAAGCTGCTGCTTCATCAAGCAATATTAAGATGTCTGATGCAGTCAAAAATGATTATGAAGATGTTGCAGGTTCATCAATCGCAAAAATTCCTTATGGCGCATTTGTTAAATTAAATGAAGTTAACAATGTTACATTAGATGAAAAGAATCGTGAAGTTAATGATGGTTCAGCCACATATTACCCACGTAACGTTTATTTTAATAAATATTTAAACAAACACGCTGTAGGAGTCATTACTCCAACAGATGTTGAAGGAGAAACATCTCCAAAAGATTATTCAACACTCCCTGGATTCAATTTCACTGATACAGGTGATGGTCTTGGAAAAATCTTAAGAACAAAAGAAGGACAACCTATTTTAGTGGTTCGTGCTGGTGATGGAAGCAATTACCAAGGAATCCACTTTATCGTTGTTCAATGCACACCACTTATTAAGACTGTTAATAACGTCACTGTCTCAGAATACTACACCACTAAATATCCTGGACAAACAAATTACCCAGTCGATGCTTCCGGTAGTTATAAACAAACATACGTCAATTTCCTTAATCAAGAAACAAAAGATTATAAAACACGTGCTACTGAAGTTGAAAACAAGATTAAAAACTTCGATTCTAATTTAAATAAATATATTTATAAGAAATATGTTCAATCTGAAAAAATCAAATTAAACGATGAAAAATTAGAAAACTCAATCGATAAATGGATTGAAAGCACAAAAGTATCCGCTAAAGAAAAAGATATGATTTCATGGGAACAAACATGGAATTCATACATTGAAACATTAAAAGTTCAAGAAGCAGAAAGAAGTAAATTAATTCCTGAAGCATGCGCTATCGGATTTAAGACACATACTGGTGCTGATTGGGCAAAAGGCGGTCAATGCAACGATAACAAGATTAGAGGTGAAGAATAATGGCAAACAAAATGAAAATTGGAAAAGGTCTTATTTTAGCCCTTGCAGGTGCATTCTTATTAACAGGATGCGATTCAGTAAATGCATTACCAGGCAATTACAATGACAACGTTATCGTTAACAAAGATGACAATTCAAAAGTTGATGTATATAACAACATCATGGGAACATTGTATGATGATTTAGTTTCAAACAAAAAAGATGATGTTCTTAATAACTTTGTTGAAATCATCACAAATGATCAATTCGGTAAATATAGTGAAATTAAAACTTTAGTTACTGAAAACGATGAAGCAAAGATGAAATCATTCATTGAAAAACATATGGGTGTTTATGCTCACGAAAATAAAGTTTCAGATGACAAAACTGAAGACCAATATTTAGCGGAAAAATATAACACCACTGTTGATGCAATTCGTATTAAAAGATTAAAAGCTTTCTATAATGATGTCGAAGAAAGAATTAATGAAGCTTTCTATAATGAAATCACATCAAAAACATATAATGATGATACAGGCAAATTCTACGAAAGAAGATTAGCTATGGCTCATTATGCCGATCTATATGATGTCGATATGACAAAAACAGATTGGTATGAAGGCTATATTACACCAGATCTTAAGAAAGAAGATGTCAGCTCATTCATTCATATGGATGGAAGATATGATGACTATATTGAACGCCATTTAATTAAAACAATCTACAAAGATAAATTAGTCGAACAATATCTCATTGAAAACAACTATTCCACACTTGGAAGAGCCTATGGTCGTGAAGTAAATATCATCAAATTAACACGTGATGAAAAATATAAAGAATTACCAAATACTTTATTGAATACATATGCGACAAACTATATCCTTGATAACAAAGATGTCGACTTTGAAATGGTTGCCAATGCTTGGAGAGGATTTAGAGGTATTGATAAAGACGGAAACGTCATCGAACTCGATGCTAGTGAAAAACAACTTCTTAAAGATTGTGGTCTTGTAGAACAAACATTTGGTTCATACAAATACTTCCCAGGAACACAATTTGGACAATTGATTGAAAAATATCAAAAGATTGACCAAGACAATAGATTCGCTGATGAAGAAGCGATGTCAGCATTAAGTGAATTCACAGGCGCGTACACATATACTAAGGAAAAAGGTTTAAAAATCAAATTAGCCGACTTAGCAACTAAGGATTATACAACTGATGGTTGGTATGTTAAAAACGGCGGCTTAACAGATCTTCCTACATCAATTAGAGATCGTTTATTCAAAATTAACGTTTCAAACGATGTTGACAACCTTGAAAAAGAAGACGCAGAACATAAATACGATTCCAAGAATTATGTAAGAAATATTAATGGTCATTACTATTTAACTCCTGCCACAAGCGAAAGTGCAGTAAATGATCCTAAGAACTTCATTATTTATGATAGCGATAACTTCTATATCATTGAAGTTGTTGAAGCTGTATCAACATCAAAACTTGATATTGATGGTAAACAATCATATGTTGCAAAACATAGCGATGATGATGTCTTGTTCACTGAAAGAACTGCTCGCAAATTAGCGGAAACATTAGGAACAAAAGACTCATATATCAACAAAACATATTCTTCATATATTGAAAAATATTCTGTTGCATATCACGATTCAAGCATCTTTGATTACTTCAAAGAAAAATTCCCAGAATTATTTGAAGATTAATTATTAACATTTGGAGGATAGAATGCTATCCTCCTTTTATAAAGGAGTTTAGATTATGGAAAATAAGAATTGTATATTTTGCAAAATTATTAACAAAGAGATTCCTTCTTCTATCGTTTATGAAGACGATGATGTAATTGCCTTCTTAGATGTTTCTCAAGTAACAAAAGGGCATACACTTGTTGTATCAAAAAAACATTTTGATAATTTCTTAACAGTTCCGAAAGACACTATGCATAAAGTAATGGATGTTGCTCAAAGAATTGGACAAGCGCAAGTGGCTATGTTAGGTGCAAAAGGTGTGAACATATTAACTAATGTGAATAAAGAAGCTGGCCAAAGCGTTTATCACTTCCATGTTCATGTTATTCCTAGATACATTTCAAATGAAGGCTTCCAAATTACAATGAAAGAAAATTCTAAACTTGATGAACTATCTTTGCCAAGTTTAGCAAACGAAATCAAAAAAGGAATGTAATTTAAATATAAAACCGTTAAAAAACTATATCCTTAATTTCATAAAGATATAGTAATTAATGGTTTTTATTATTGTCTATTTTCTTTCTTTTGGCTTATAAAATGACACATTGTCCATTGACCAGATTCTTTCAGAAAATTCTCCTGGCTTAACATCTTTTAAGGCTTTATCAACAACCATTAGTTGTGAATCAAGTAAATCAATCATAGAAAGAAGCATAGCTTCTCTAGTCATTGGAAGAACTGGAGAACCAAATTCAAGTTTTCCGTGATGCGATAATATCATATGTTCTAATAACATTGGTACTTCTGATTTAATATCTAATTTATCAACAATGTTTTTAAATTCGGCGTACATGATTGAAATATGACCAATTAGTTTTCCTTCTGTTGTAACTTCAGGAACTGGAAGATCTTTGTATTCAACAGTTTTGCCAATATCATGCATTAAAGCTCCAGCGACAAGAAGATCGCGATCTACACTTGGATAAAGTCTTGCAACTTGTTCCGCTAAATCGGCCATAGCAAGAGAATGATGAAGAATACCACTGCCAAATTCATGGTGAATTTTTACTGCTGCAGGATAAGTTATATATTTATCATAAAAATGATTAATGACTGTATTTGCTATTAATTCAACATCTTTATCTTTGAAAGAATGTAAATAATTATCTAATTTAGCCTTTAATTCATTTAAAGGAATTGGGGAAACTTTTTTGAAATTTTCAATATTTATTAATTTTTCATCAACCTCTGAAACATAAATGATCTTAAATTGTAAAACGCCTTTATATGAATTAATTTCGCCTTCGAATTCGAGAACTTTTCCAGGAACAATAAGATTTAAATCTCTTTCACTTACGTCCCACTTTTTTGCACTTATAGTGCCTGTTTTATCTTGAAGAACGACGTTAAGATATTGCTTTCCTTTATCTGATGCACATTTATTAACGCTTGCAACGATGAATTCATCATGAACGTGAGCACCATCTTTTAGATCTTTAATCCATTCAATTTTCATTTTTATTTTTCTCCTTTATATAAATTATATTTTTATAAGAATAGCCTTTTGCTAATAAATATTTTATCACTTTATTGTCCAATTCGTTTTTATCATATTTTTTGGAATATTTTTTAACCGCTTTTGTATAATCGATTTCAAGTTTATTAAGTTCATCATTATTATCAATATTTTTGATATTATTTTTTGCAATTGTGGCAATATGATTTTCAAAGCCATTCCTTAATAAAGCAAATTCAATATGATTAATTTTATTTTTATAATTATATTTAGAATATTTT
>JBNMLE010000054.1:0-5352 GCA_050874705.1 Bacilli bacterium | reverse complement strand
GTTTAATAAAATAACAAATATAATCGATATTAACTAACTTTTATTTTAACAATCTTGCCAATATAATCATCTGGCAAATCAGCTTCTAATTTAAGGTAATTTGATGTAAAACCACATAATCTATCAATCTTTTTATTTCTTTCTTCGAGTATTACATCAAACTCTTGTCCAATGAATTTGCTTCTATATTCTTTTTCCAGTTTTTTTGAAAGGTTAATTAAAGTTTGCACTCTCTCATTTTTTATTTTTGGGTCCACTTGATTATCCATTGAATAAGCTAAAGTGCCTTCTCGTGCAGAAAATGGAAAAACATGAAGTTCTGAAAATTTAACTTTTTTGATAAATTCAACTGTTTCATCAAATTCTTCATCACTCTCGCCAGGAAAACCTACGATTACATCTGTGGTTATTGCAATATTTGGTCTCACTTCACGGATTTGTTCAACTTTTTTTATAAAATCATCAACATTATATTTTCTATGCATTCTTTTTAATACAGTTTTTGAACCACTTTGAAGAGGCATATGAAGATGATCAGCAATATTGTTATATCTTTTTAATAGATCAATGAATTTATCGTCAATCTCACTTTCTTCAATTGAGGAAATACGTAAACGATATAAGGAAGGAATGTTTACAATTTCTTCGATTAAATCGGAAAATGTCACGTTTTTTAAATCAAGTCCGTAATGAGCAGTATGTATGCCGGCTATTACAAATTCTTTGAATCCTTTATCAATTAAAAATCTAATTTCATTTTTGATTTCTTCTTTGTCGCGACTTCTTGCTTGACCGCGTGTATATGGAATTGTGCAATATGAGCAAAAATTATTACAGCCATCTTCAATTTTTATATAAGCTCTTGTTGATTCAGGCAAAGCAAAAACACCAAAAGATTCATAAGGAAGATGTCTAACATCTTTATTTATAAGAATAATTTTCTCTTTGGTAGTTTTAAATTCGTTAATTAAAGATAAAATTTTGTTTCTATTTGATGTTCCGACAATAATATCAGCGGCACAATTTTCCGCGATAAATTCACTATTTTTTTGGGAATAACAGCCCATAACTACCACTATTGCATTCTTATTATTTCTTTTTTCACGTCGGATAATTTGCCTTGATTTTTGATCAGCAACAGCAGTAACAGAACATGTGTTAACAACAACTACATCAAGATTATTGTTATCTTCTTTATAACCGTTAACTAAAAACATTTCGCGTATAGCGTTACTTTCATATGAATTGACTTTGCACCCAAGTGATATTAATTTGAAGTTCATCTTGCTTTTCTCTCTAATATTTTTGTTCTTTTAAAATCATTATGTTTGATTTTGTTTATTAATTTTTCTGAAATAAGTCTTTTATCTGCTAAAGCTTTAAGCATTCCATCTTTATCATCATCAATGTATCGTTCAATAACAGGTTGAATTCTTTCGATAACATGGTCATAATTTGGTTTATTTAAATATTTATCAAATAGAGCTATTTTTGCATCAAGTCGGCCTTGATCATTAATTATATATATTGTTTTAAAATCCAAATGATATGTAATCATAATATTTTCATCTTTATAAATCGTTATAAGTTTTGTGAAAAGAGAATCGTATAATTCAAAATTATATACTTCGAACAAATCTATACATGATGAATTAAAATCATCAAACAATTTGTTATAAGGTTCACATAATAATTTGCCATGCTTTTGAGAATAATATTCATTGATAGAACGCGAAAAAATGGGAATAAATATTTTATTCACTCCTTCAAGTATGTATGGAAGACCTTCAATGTGTTCGTGAACAAAATTTAAAGCATCTTCAGTCTTCATATAACTTTTTTTATAAGCGTAAAGAATTACTTCTTCAATTTTTTTCTTATTTAGTAAAGCTTGAATAATAATATTTGCACGAATGACATCGAATTCGTTGTCAACATCAAAAAGAGAGCGATACATTTCAATAGAATTAAACAAATGCCTATGTTCAACATAAAAACTATAATCAGCACTCTTTTTAAAGTCTATTCCTTTTTGATATTTGGCCAAAGTTTCGTACAAATACATATTATTTATCAAGCAAACATGAAATTACGCTTAAAGCGTAAATAGATGCTGTTTCAGCACGTAAAATTCTTCTTCCTAAAGGAACTGTTATATAGCCGTTTTCTTTGCACAAAGCGACTTCTTGGCTTGAAAATCCACCTTCAGGTCCTATCATAATTGCAACTTTTTGTCCCTTTTCAATTTTTCTAATTTCGCTTAAAAATGATTTTGTTGAACCTGCATTATCTTCATAAGCAATTAATTTAACATCCGCTTTAATCGTATTTATGTCTTTTATATCAATTGCTCTATAAAGCAATGGTATTTTATTTCTATGACATTGTTCGCTTGCCTCTTTGAGGATTTTATTATAACGAATGAATTTCTTCTCCGAACAATATTCATCTTTCCTAACTATAACTCGAGATGTATTTAATAAAACAATTTCAGATACACCAAGTTCGCATGCTTTTTGAATCACAAAATCCAATTTATCGCCTTTTAAAAGTGAGGCAATAAGTACGATATCAACTGGTAATTCTCTTTTTTCTTCAATTTTTGAAACAACTTCAATTTGAAGTGGTTTAAGATTTTTTATTTGCGCCATAAAAGCAACGCCATCAGAAACAACTTCGATGTTATCTCCTACTCTTGCACGCATTACCTTTAAAAGATGATGGACATCATCATCCTTTAAAAGAACGTTTTTCCCTAATACTGATCCAAAATATCTTTGCATATTATCTTATAAATTCCCCATCGCCATCTTTGATGTCGTTTCTTTTTAAAACAATAATTCCGCCAACAATCATCACGGCTTCCAAAACAAAATATGGTATTAAGAAGGCGAAAGCATTATGAAGAGCACCGCTAAAGAATAAAATAGAGCCTAATCCTAATATTAATGCAAGCGATATTCCTAATATGATTAATCCTAATTTCCATTTTTTTAAATAAAAAGCGTGCGCTCCAAAAATTCCAAGCGTCATCATTAATACTGCAGTTACAATTTTGCTTCTTGTTTTAACTTTATTATCTTCGATTTTAAACGGATCGAATGCTTTTGTTATATCTTCAGTAGAATCATCTTGACCTTCGAGCGGTTTAATCGTTCCACAAAATGGACAAATATCTTTGTCGAGTCTTGATAATCTAGCGTGGCATTTTTTACAATTTGGCATAATTACTTTATAAGTATATCACGAAAATCAAAAATGGATTTCATAATCTACAAGACCATCATAAAAATCTTTTTCGTGTGAGACCATTATTACGACTCCAGCGTATCTTTCAATGGCTTCAAATAATGCATCTTTTGCTTTTTGATCTAAATGGTTTGTAGGTTCATCCATTATAAGAACATTTGATTTTTTCATTGATAAAAGCGCAAAACGCGCTTTAGTAACTTCTCCTCCCGAAAGTTCTTTCATTTTCCTAATAGCAAGATCTTTTCTTAAACCAAAACTTCCTAATAGTGTTCGAACTTCGGTATTAGTAAGTTCTGGATATTTATCATGTATTAAATCAAAAGGCGATATTGATAAATCAATATTAGCGTCTTGGTTAAAATAATTTATTTCTGCACCATTAATCCAGTGATAGGAACCACTGATTGGTGGTATCAACCCAAGAATTGTCTTCAAAAATGTTGTTTTACCAACACCATTTTTCCCTAAAATAGCAATTTTTTGACCTTTAAAAACGCTAAAAGTTAGAGAAGGCAGTATTGCTTTTCCATTATAGCCTATTTCTAATTCATCAATTTTTAAAACTTCTTTCCCTACATCTTTTGTAAAAGGAAATGCGAAATGAACTACTCCTTCTTCTTTCATCGGAGTATCCATTCTTTCAAGATGAGCTAGTCTAGCGCGACGCGATTTTGCAGCTTTTGATGATGTTGCTCTAACAATATGTTTTGCTATAAAATCTTCTTCATTTTTAATATATCTTTGTTGCGCGTTGTAACGCTTTTCATACATTTCTTTATCGATTTCATGTTGTTCTAAAAAATAATCAAAAGTGCCTCGGTATCGAACAATTGTTTTGTTTTCTAATGAAAAAACGACATTAGCAATTTTTCTTAAAAATTCTTGGTCGTGAGAAACCACAATAAAAGCTTTTTCATAGTTGTTTAAATAATCCGCTAACCAGTTAACTTGGTTTGCATCTAAAAAGTTAGTTGGTTCGTCCATAATAAGAACATCGTTTTTTTCAAGAAGCATTTTAATAAGATATACTTTTTCTCTTTGCCCGCTAGAAAGTTCGGAAAGTGGTTTGTTAACACAGTTATTAGGTAGCCCTAAACCGGCTATTAATCGTGCAATATCGTCTTTTAGCGAATAAAAACCATCAGATATAAGTTCATCTTGTAATTTTTGTGCTTTAGATAAATATTTTTCGAAATTATCAATATCCACTGCACTTTTTTCATATAGCTTTTCCATTTCTTTTTCTTTTTCAAAAAGTGATGAAAAAACGCTATGAAGATAATCGATGCTAAGCATATCTTGATCAACTTTTAAATTTTGGTCTAAATAAGAAAAAGTAACATGAGGAGTCCAGATAACTTCGCCTTTATCTGGCTTTATTTTTTTAGCAAGCATATTCAAAATCGTCGTCTTACCAGAGCCATTAACTCCAACAAGAACGCAATGTTCGCCTTCATTAATTTTCATATTTATTGAGCGATATAATTCTTTGTCAGAATAATTAAATTCAATGTTTTTTAACTCAATTAAAGCCATATAATTTATATTAACAAGTTAATTATTTTTGTAAATACAAAAAAACTTCCATTTTTTGATTTGGAAGTTTTTTATACATTTTTTAATAAGCAGTCTTGTCTTTGATTTCTTTGTATTCTTTATAAAGTCTTAAGCATGCTTTGCGATCAAGTTCCACTACCATGGCGTTTCTTTCTTCATCTGTCATGTCATAGAATTTTTTGTCTCTAAAACCAATATCTTCAGTATCAAGAATGTTACATCCATAATAGACTTTCTCGATATTAGCCCACAAAATTGCGGCCATACACATTGGACATGGTTCACCTGTTGTGTAAATTGTGCAACCACTTAAATCAAATGTTCCAAGTGTTTTGCATGCTTTATGTATCGCCATCATTTCACCGTGGCATGTTGGATCGTTATTTTTAACAGCTTGATTATGTCCTTTTCCAACTACGACACCATCTTTAACGATGACAGCCCCAAATGGGCCCCCGTGGCCATGACGAATACCTTTTCTGGCTTCGCCAATAGCCATTTTCATATATTTATCCATATTTTTACCTCATAAATATATTAATG
>JBNMLE010000053.1:0-5467 GCA_050874705.1 Bacilli bacterium | reverse complement strand
TCCATCATTGTCATAAGAAGCGAAGAAACAGAAATATTTATATTTGAAGGTAAAAATGATGAAAAAGGAATAAGTGATATTGCAGTGCATAAAAATATAGCAACAATGCACATAATCATTCTATTCGCGCGGCTTTTAAACAATTTACATCCTAAAGAAACTAAAAATCCAAGTCCGGTTCCAATAAGCAAACTTCCAATAATAGATACTAATGGCCAAACTGCAATCGACATAAAGTCAGGCGTTGTTCCTTTAGCCATTGCTTTAGCAATAGAAAATAATATTTCAAAAGCAATTAAAGCAACAGCGTCATCAAACGCAACAACAGGAAGAAGTGTATTTGTGACTGGTCCTTTAGCTTTGTATTGTTTAACTACCATAAGTGTAGCAGCTGGAGCAGTTGCGCACGCGATAGCTCCAAGAGTTAAGATAATTTCAACTGGAATATCTTGGATAAAAATCTTTGTGATAAATAAACCAATTAAAACAAATATTGCTCCTCCAAGAGCTTCAAAAACAGTGATGATAAGCACTCTTTTGCCTACTTTTTTAAGGGATGAAAATTTAAATGATGTCCCAATTGAAAAAGCAATAAATCCTAAAGCTGCATTGCTGATAAATGTCATTACATTTTTATCATATATTTGATCAAAAAGTGGTTGACCCATAAAGTCAACGCCTTTAAATGCAAGACCAAGAACACATGGTCCAAGTAAAATGCCCGTAATTAGATAGCCTGTTACATTAGGAAGTTTAACAAGCTTCATGAGTCTAGTTGATAATAAACCAACTAAAAGAACTAAACCGATAACTAAAAACGATAACATATTAATTAAAACGACCCTTCGTAACTTTCAACTGGAACTACAAACATTCCGCCTTTGATTTTTGTAAATTTATCAGACATTGTGTGAATGATTTCTCTAGCTTTTTCAATTTCCTCTTCATCAAGAATAGCATAAAATGTGACGTTTTCTTCAAGATGCATTTTGTCAATATGTCTTAAAGAAATGAAATGTAATTCATCTTCTTCTATATTAGAATTCATGTGTTTTAACGAGGTTGACCCAAGTACTGTTCCATTGATATCATTTTTTGAAAGTTCATGAACAATATCATTTGTAAGGGAACTATTTTCAAATACTGCGAATAATAAATGTTTCATTATATTTTCTCCATAGAATTATTCTTGAATAATATTCTTCCAAGTCTAATGTGAGTAGCGCCTTCAAGAATAGCTTCTTTATAATCATCGCTCATACCCATTGATAAATAAGGAAGATTGACATTAAATTTATGTTCTAGATGATCTCTTATTGTTCTTAATTTTGCAAATTGTTTTCTTAAAGATTCTTCATCAGAACTTTTTATGGCCATCATCATAAGACCAACAAGTTGAATGTTTTTATAATTTAGAACTTGTTTTATAAAATCATCTAGGTCGTTAATTTTAACGCCGTTTTTATTTTGCTCTTCATTTATTGATACTTCAATAAAAGTTTTTAAAGGTTTATTTCTTTTTTTATCAATTAATTTTGCTAGTTCAAGCGAATCAAGCGAATGATGATAGTCAATATTGTTAATTATTTTATTTGCTTTATTTCTTTGAAGATGTCCGATGAAATGCCAAATAATATCATTGTGATTAAGAGCGTTATATTTGGTTAAAAAAGATTCAACTCTATTTTCAGCAAAGTTTCTATAACCTAATTTGTATAGTTTTTCCATTTCTTCAACATCTAAATATTTTGTCGCTATTACAAGACAAATACTTTGTGGAAGTGATGATGTGAATTGCTTAATATCATCTCTTATAAACATTATTATTTTACCTTCATTAAATTTGTGACTAATTTTTCTTTTTTCTCATTTGATGGTGGGTATTTTGTATTTATTTCCATTTTTCCTTTTTGTAGAACTGATTTTTGATGTGTGAATGTTTCAAATGATTTTTTACCATGATAGCTTCCCATTCCAGAATTGCCAACACCTCCAAATGGAAGATCATCGTTTGTTAAATGCATAACTACTTCATTTATGCACGCTCCACCAGAAGAAATATTGTTTAAAACTTTTTCTATATTATGTTTGTTTTTACCAAAATAATATAAAGCAAGCGGCTTTGGAAGACGTTTTTGTTTTGCTATTAATTCATCTAAATTGTCAAATTCAATAATAGGCATAATTGGTCCAAAAATTTCTTCACCCATAACCTTGTCAGAAAATGTTACGTTATCAAGAACAGTTGGTTCAATTAATAATTTTGATGAATTGCCTCCGAAAACAATTTTATTTTCATCAATTAAGCCGTTTAATCTTTCAAAATGTTTTGAATTAATGATATATGGAAAATCATTTCTAATTATTCCGTTTTCATAATAATACATATAAATGTATTCAATAACTTTTTTAACGAATTCTTTATGTACTTTTTTATGGACAAGTACATAGTCAGGAGCAACGCAAGTTTGGCCTGCATTTAAAAATTTCCCCCATGTTATTCGTTTTGCAGCGATATTAATATCTGCATCTTCATCAACAATAGTAGGGCTTTTACCACCAAGTTCTAGAGAAACTGGAGTTAAGTTCTTACTAGCTTTCTCCATAACGATTTTTCCGACTGTAGGGCTACCAGTAAAGAAAATATAGTCAAATTGTTGATCAAGTAATGCTGTTGTTTCGTTTCTACCACCTAGAATAGTCGCAATATATTTATCATCGAAAACAGATAATACTTTTTCTAAGGCAAGCGAAACATTATTTGCGTAACTGCTCGGTTTAAGAATAATAGTGTTTCCACCCGCGATTGCACCCGCTAAAGGGGCAATTGATAGTTGAAGTGGATAATTCCAAGGTGCGATTATAAGGGTAACACCATACGGTTCAGAATAAATATATCCTTTAGAAGGAAAATTAAATAAACTTGTTCTAACTTTTTTAGGTTTCATCAAAGTTTTTAAATGTTTTATCATATAATCAATTTCTTCAATTGCCATGCCAAATTCTGTTGACAAAACATCGAATTTTGATTTATTAAAATCATCTAAAAACGCTTTGTAAATAATGTCTTTATTATCTATTAATGATTTTCTTAATTTTTTTAAAGCGTTCAGTCTAAATGAATATGATAATGTTTCGCCTTTAAAAAAATATTCTCTTTGATTATATACAAGATTTTTAATTGTCTCTGCATCCATATGTCTACCTCGTTTTTATTATAGTCAAAAAGTATATAAAAAGACCACCTATTTTTATAGGTGGCCTAGTTTTAAATCTTAGAAAGAACGACTTTGTTGTCTTTATAATCGACTTTGAATTTGTGTTTTGTATCAACAGTTCCACCGATTATAGCTCTAGCAATAATTGTTTCAATATTGTTTTGAATAAAACGCTTTATTGGACGAGCGCCAAATTCATAAGAATACGCGCTATCAAGAATATAATTCTTTAAAGCATCAGTGAATTCAAATGAATAATAGTTTTCTTTTAGTCTGTTGTTAAGAATATTGAGCATCTTTTCAACAACTTTATATTGAACGTCTTTGCTGAGAGGATTAAAGTAAACAATTTCATCGATTCTATTTAAGAATTCTGGTCTAAATGTGTGATGTAACAATGCATTAACTTCATCCTTTTTGCCTTGAAGTAATAAATCACTACCAAGGTTAGATGTCATAATTATGATTGTGTTTTTAAAGTCAACAAGTCGACCTTGTGAATCGGTAATATGTCCATCATCAAGAATTTGAAGAAGCAAGTTGAATACTTCTGGATGTGCTTTTTCGATTTCGTCGAACAATACGATGCAGTAAGGATTTCTTCTTACTTTTTCAGTTAATTGTCCGCCTTCTTCATAACCAACATATCCTGGTGGGGCTCCAATAAGACGTGAGGTTGAATATTTTTCCATATATTCACTCATATCAATTCTTACCATGTGAGTTTCACTGTCGAAAAGTGTTTCTGCTAAGGCACGAGCTACCTCTGTTTTACCAACACCTGTAGGACCTAAGAACAAAAACGAACCAATTGGTTTATTTTGATCTTTAATACCCGCTCTTTGGCGTAAAATAGCATCGCTTACTAAAGAAATAGCTTCATCTTGACCGATTACTCTCTTTTCAAGAATCTCTTTCAAGTGTAATACTTTTTCTTTATCGCCTTGTGCAATTTTACTTACAGGAATATTAGTCATCTTAGAAACAATCTTTGCGATCTCATCTTCAGTAACAACTTCAGATAAGATGTGATCTTTCTTTTCGTTATCTTCAATTTCGTGAAGTTCTTTTTCCATATTAGGAATATCGCGATATTGAATTTGGCTAGCTCTTTCATAGTTTCCGTTTGAGAAAGCAGTGCTTAATTCAAAACGTGCTTTATCAAGCTTTACCTTGAGTTCCTTAGCTTTGCTAATTTCCTCTTTTTCTTCTTGCCATTTCTTGTATAATTTTTCTTGTTCAACTTTTAATGAATTAAGATTTTCAACAAGTTTTTCAAGGCGCTTTTTGCTTGAATCATCTGTTTCTTTTTCAAGAGCGACTCTTTCAATTTCCAATTGTTTAATCTTTCTATTGAGTTCATCAAGTTCAGTTGGGGTTGATTCGATTTCAACACGAGTTGAAGCACAAGCTTCATCGATTAAATCGATAGCTTTATCTGGCAAGAAACGATTTGTAATGTATCTATTAGATAAAGTAACCGCTGCAACAATAGCGTTATCAGTAATTTTAACACCGTGATGTGATTCAAATTTTTCTTTTAAACCTCTTAGAATTGAAATAGTATCTTCGACTGTTGGTTCATTGACCATAACAGGTTGAAAACGTCTTTCAAGAGCACGATCTTTTTCTATATATTCACGATATTCATTTAATGTAGTAGCACCAATACATTCGATTTCACCTCTAGCAAGCATAGGTTTAAGCATATTGCTTGCATCAAGAGCGCCATCGGTTCTACCAGCGCCAACAATAAGATGAATTTCATCGATGAATAATATAATTTTACCTTCGCTAGCTTTAATTTTATTTAAAACAGCTTTTAGTCTTTCTTCAAATTCACCTCTATATTTAGCACCTGCAACAAGCGCACCCATATCGAGTTCAAAGATAGTTTTACCTTTTAGTGATAGTGGGACATCATCTTTTACGATACGTTCTGCAAGTCCTTCAATAATTGCGGTTTTACCAACACCTGGTTCGCCAAGCAATATAACATTATTTTTTGTTTTACGGGCAAGTACTTCAATTATCTTTCTGATTTCATCATCACGACCGATAACTGGATCGATTTTGCCTTGACGAACTTGTTCAGTAACATCACGACCAAATTTTTGAAGAATATTTTCATCTTTGGAATAATCTTCCATTCCATCCGTTCCGTTCATTGTATTTACCTCCATTTTAGCACTCTTAATCTCTAAGTGCTAAGTATAATTATACTCACTATTTAGCAGTCGTCAATAGAG
>JBNMLE010000052.1:0-5632 GCA_050874705.1 Bacilli bacterium | reverse complement strand
TTTCAAGACCGACCCCTTCAACCACTTGGGTAATCCTCCATATTGGTGGACCATTAAGGATTTGAACCTCAAACCAATCGGTTATGGGCCGACTGCTCTAACCGTTGAGCTAATGGTCCGGTTAATTTGGTAGCTGAGGAGGGATTTGAACCCCCGACACGCCGGGTATGAACCGACTGCTCTAGCCAACTGAGCTACTCAGCCATCTTTGGTGGAGCTAAAGGGGATCGAACCCTCGACCTCCTGAATGCAAATCAGGCGCTCTCCCAGCTGAGCTATAGCCCCAAAGATAATGGTCGGGATGACAGGATTTGAACCTGCGGCCTTCTGCTCCCAAAGCAGACGCGATACCAAGCTACGCTACATCCCGAGTTCTGGCGCGCTTGACATGAATCGAACATGCAACCTTCAGATTCGTAGTCTGACACTCTATCCAGTTGAGCTACAAGCGCATTGTCAATAAAATTGACTTTTAATATCTTATATCAAAGATATTTCATAAACAAGCACAATTTTTTGGAGGTTCCGGTCGGAGTTGAACCGACGCTCATTGAGTTGCAGTCAATTGCCTTGCCACTTGGCTACGGAACCAGCGAATGAAATTATACCATTCTCGCTAATAAGTGACAAGAAAGGAATAATTTTTTTTCGTTAAATTGTGTCTTAAAGTATTACTTTAAGCATTTTTCAAGTTTTTACGATTCTTTTTAAGATTCTTTTTGATGATTTTCTTAACAGAGAAATATATAACAGCACCTAATGCAATTAATATTTCAACAATGAATAATATAACAGCCCAGATAGGCAATGCATTTGTACGAACTTTTTCCCACATATCGAGCACTGCTTCATTTTGAGTACCGAAATCATCCATAACACATAAATGTGGCAAATCTTTTTCTTCAGGATATTGCGCTGTTAATGTTCTTCCGATTGTAGATGGATCAGCATGAAGGATAGCGTCATTAGGATTTTCAATCGAATCCTTGAAAAAATATGATAAATTGTATTCAACATATTCATCTTCGCTTGTTTCTCCAACTGCACCTCTTACATCATAATTTTCATAGACATAATCAAGCATTTCAGGCCCATTTACAGCAGATGTATAACCAACATAATACATATTTTGAATAGCGTTTTTAGGTTGTGACATGAAATCAATAAATTTTAATGCTATATCAAGCTTATTAGATGAAGTAGGAACACAAAAGGCATCAAACCAAATATTGCTTCCTTCTTTTGGGATGGAGAAATATAGTTCTTTTTCATATGATCCTTCTGCTTCTTCAATAGCCCAAGTTGCATCACCACTCCAAGCAAGGTTTGCACCAATTTTAGCTTCAATCATATCGGTTTTACCAGAATCAACTTCAAAACCGAATGAATTGGCTTTAAGCTTAAGCATGTCATCTTTAATAATGGACAATGTTTCATCATCACATCTATTAAAAATTTCATTCAATTCTTTATTAAATTCATCAGAAGAAATTTCATTATTGTTAAGCTTTTCTTCAAGAGGCTTAATTTCATTTTCATAGAATGCATGAACAACGCTTACAGCGTAAACATCACGGACGCTATCTTTGATAGAAAATGAATTATGTGCTTCTTCTCCATATAATACTTCCCAAGTTGAAAATAATTCATTAACCTCTTCAAGTGATAAGTCGCTATAAAATTCAGGATTATACATAATTCCAACAGTTCCCCACATGTATGGAGCGCTATATTGAGAAATGACTTTATCCTCAATTTTTTCATTTGTCGCCTTATCTTTAGGATGAATATTATCGAAAATGTTCCATAAATATGATGAAACATTATTCCTGATGTTATTAGTTTCTTCCTTTTCAGTATATGAATCCATATATAAAGGTTGAATCAAATCATTTGAAATTAGTTTTTGAATCATATAATCGCTTGTGACAATTACATCATATGATGATTTTCCAGTCATAAGTTCGTTATACATTGTTTCATTAGTGTCATATGTATCGTAAACATATGTAACATCAACACCTTGTTCACTCATATATGAGACGAATTGATCCATCATATCTTCTTCGCCAAGATATTGAGAATAATTTGTTTCGAGAGTTTCTTCATCAAGTTCTTCCGCTTCATAAATATAATCAGCGCAATTTAAAATTCTAAGTACAACTTTATCATCGCTTGTAGTGTTTCCGCATCCACTTAAAGATGCTAAAACAAATAAAGATGTAGGAAGGAAAAATAAACCTTTATAAAGACATTTCTTCATTGTTAGAAACCCCCTTTCTTGTTTTCTTTTTAGCAAGATAATTGCGAGTTAATGTTATACCGAGCACTATAAGCAATACAGCTATGAAAATAAATAATGTTAACGGTCTAAGTTCAGCAGGAACAGTATGTTTTTTAAGAGATGTTTGAATAAATGTAGATAATGTTTCAATCGCAGCTTCACCGCTTAATAAACCTGGACCTCTTGTAAATGCTGTGATAATAAAATCATCAAGAGATAATGTGATTGCGAGTAAAAATCCAGATAAAATTCCAGGAAGAATTTGAGGAATAATTACTTTGCTAAGACCTTGCGAAGGTTTTGCGCCTAAATCAAGCGCTGCTTCATAAAGATTTGGATCCATTTGCTGAAGTTTTGGTTTTACACTTAAATAGACAAATGGAAGAGACAAAACAACATGTCCAATAAGAAGAGTCCAAAAACTAAATAATTTAGTATGGAAAATATAAGTTCCAATGAAAACAAACATAACTGTCAAAGACAAAGCGATGACAATTTCAGCGTTTACAACTGGAATTTGTGTTGCAATTTCAATTGCTTTTTGACTGCGTTTTTTGCAATAGAATGTTCCAATAGCTCCAAGAGTTCCAAGAACTGTTGATACAATTGCTGATACAAAAGCGAGAATTAAAGTATTTCCCATCGCTGTCCAAATTTGATGTGCAACTTTGGTATCAGAAAATAAATTGATAAACAAATCAAAACCAAATGTGAAACCTTCGGTTAATGAGATTGTATCATTTGTTGAAAAGGCAAAAGCAATTAAAACAAGAATAGGAAGATACATCAAAAATAAAATTAAATAGATGTAGATATTAGCAAATATTTTCTTTACCATAACCCACCTCTTGCATTTTCTTCTTTGTTTGTATTTCTAGTAAGAAGCATGCTTAATAAAACTAAAATGAGAAGGACAAAGGCCATAAATGAGCCATTGTGCCATTGATAATTTGCAAAGTTAATATAAATTGAATTACCAATTAATGTGATATTTCCTTCAGAAAGAGCATCTGAAATAACATATGAGCTCATAACTGGAACAAGTGTCATTGTAACAGCGGAAACAATTCCAGGAAGAGATTGAGGAATTATATTTCTGACAAAAACTTGGAATGGATTTGCGCCTAAATCCGCTGCAGCTTCAATTTGGGACTTATCAAGCTTTAACATTGTTGTGTATAAAGGAAGAATAACGAATGGTAAATAGTTATAAACCATGCCAATTAAGGTAGCAAGATAAGGTGAATTTCCACCAGTAAGATTAATTGCAAACAATATATCTCTTGTCGCAGTTGTTCTAAGAACAAAGTTAATCCACATTGGCATAATAAATAGCATAACAAGAACAGCATTTTTGTTATATTTCTTATTTGCTAAAAAATATGCAAGAGGATAACCGATAAGAAGGCAAATGATTGTTGTTTGTACGGCGATAAATAAACTGACTAGAATTACTTCTAATTTAGTTGTATCGCTGAAGAATTTTTTACAGGCATCAATTGAAAGTGCTCCACTGTTATCGCTAAACGCGTAATAGATAATTAAAAACAATGGAATAATTACAAATAATGCTAAGAAAATGACGTAAGGTATCGAGAAGAACTTACGTTGAAATCTAAATTTCATATTCCGCAATATCTCCTTTTAGACGCACTTTAACATCTTTTTTATTAATTTTTATACCAACTACATCATTAATATTCCAGGTATCAGGAGTATCGAGAATAAAGTCTTCATCATCTTGTGTACGGCAAATAACTTGATAGTGATCACCGCGATAAATATTTGAAACAACAGTGCCTGTTAATTGGCCAAATTCAGTGTCATCTGAAAGTTCGATTTTATCTAAAGGAATTTCAAGAGTTAATTTAGCGCCCGCTAAATCATATTTCTTGCCAGATGGAGAAACTAAATATCCATCTTCATCTAATTTGCTTCCTTTGATGAGTTGAGTTAAATCAACTTCGATCTCACCATCGCTTAATTCGACATTATTATTTTTAAGAACTTCACAATTAGTGTAAAGATTTTGAATAAGTTCTTTTTTCATAATGTGAATGCCTTCTGGTTCAATTTCAACGCCAACTTCACCTTCTGGGAAATCTTTTGTGGATTGAGCAATAAGTTCATTTTTACCAATCATGATTGAATATTCATAATGGATACCTTTGAAAATCTTGCTTACAATTTTTCCTTTAATCATTCCTTTGTCAGGTTTAGTTAAAATGACGTCTTCAGGACGAACAACAACATCCACTCTTTCGCCTTTTTCATAATCGTCTACACAAGTAAAATCATGTCCAAGGAATCTAACTTTTAATTTATCTTCCATTGAAGCATTATAAATATTGCTTTCTCCAATAAAGTCGGCTACGAAAGCATTCTTTGGTTCATTATAAATATCAATAGGTGATCCAATTTGTTGAATAACACCATCTTTCATAACAACAATAACATCGCTCATTGTTAAAGCTTCTTCTTGATCATGAGTTACATAAATAAATGTAATGCCAAGTTTTTTATGCATTTCTTTTAATTCGATTTGCATATCTTTACGCATTTTTAAATCAAGCGCGCCAAGAGGTTCATCTAAAAGAAGAATTTCTGGTTTATTAACAATGCATCGCGCAATAGCAACACGTTGTTGTTGTCCGCCTGATAATGTTGTTATATCACGATCTTCAAGTTCTTCTAAGTCGACAACAGAAAGAGCTTTCGTTACCATTTCATCAATTTCTTTAGATGAATAATGTTTCATTTTTGTAACTACTTTTCCGTTTCTTTTTGTTACTTGAACAGGAATCTTTTTAAGTTTAAGACCAAAAGCAACGTTATCATAAACATCTAAATGAGGGAATAATGCATAACGTTGAAAAACAGTATTGATAGGTCTTTTGTAAGGTGGAAGTTTAGTAATATCTTGTCCATTGAGCAAAATAGTTCCACCACTTGGAAGTTCAAACCCTCCTATCATTCTTAATGTGGTTGTTTTCCCACAACCAGAAGGGCCTAATAAGGTGACAAATTGTCCACGCTTAATGTCAAGTGATATCCCGTCGACGGCGTTAAAGTCGCCGAAGCTTTTAACTACATTGCTTAAGCTGATGATTACTTCTTCGGATGCCATAAGCACACCTCCATAACTACCAATTAAATAATGAATTAAACTAATTAAATTAGTCGTTAAATAATATATCAATTTAGAAAATAAAATTACAACATTTTTTTAATAATTTTTTTAACATTTTTTTGACGCAATTTTTTCATGAAGATTTTTTAAAGCAAATTTTTTTAAATAATTAGCGTTATATCGTGGTTTTCTTTACTTTTTATTTTTTAAAAATTGAA
>JBNMLE010000051.1:0-5734 GCA_050874705.1 Bacilli bacterium | reverse complement strand
TATTAATACCTAAAGGTACTTCTACTACTATTTATAATAAAAAAGAGGCTAAAACATATAATAATTGTAGTTTTAACCCCTATATAAAGAAAAATAGCCAATACTTTCGTATCAGCTATACTTAACTCTAATGGGGCGATTAACGAGATTCGAACTCGTGAATGACCGGTTCACAGCCGGTTGTGTTTGGCCTCTTCACCATAATCGCCGATGCGTATTAAATAATACCTATTAATATGCTTTTTGTAAAGTAGAAAATTCTAGAGTTCTTTAATCATCATCTTTGCTTTTCTTAAGATTGGAAGCTCTCTTTGTTTAACTAATTTACCAACAAGAATATTTTGCATGTTTTCATATAAAGAAATAGCTTCATCAATGTTAACAAAAATGATTTTATTAATTCTTCTTTTTTCATCAGGCTCAAGATGAGACTCACATTTGCCTATAATTTTTGCTAAATAATAATAATTATGGTTTTTTCTTTTAATTAAATTGTAATAATCATCGATTTCCCCTATTTCACCGATTACATCAATTTGATAACCTACTTCTTCTTGAATTTCTCTTTTAAGTGCTTCGATATGATTTTCATGAGCTTTTATGCCTCCACCAGGAGTTTCATAATAATCTCTTGGACCAAAAGCATCATCATCAAGAATATATTCAAGACAAATATTATTATTTTCATCAAGCAAAATAGCTCTTACTATTTCTCTTACTTCCTTAACTCCAATAAAAGGATATTGGTCGTCTTTAAATTTTCCTAATATTTCCATATTGATTAATCGTTACTTCTAAGAGCGATAACTGGATCTTTGTGAGCTGCAGCGCTTGCAGGAATAAGTCCACTTATGAGAGTTAGAAGAATAGATATTCCTAAAACAATCAAAGCATAATTCCATGGAAGTATCATAAGTGTTCCAACATTTGCAAAATTGTTAATAATTAAATTAATAATCGCACATAACACGTATGTAACAGCAAGACCAAAGGCTCCACTGCAAGTACCAATTAAGAATGTTTCAACATTAAATAAGTTAGAAACATCAATCTTTCTACCACCAAGAGAACGGATAATACCGATTTCTTTAACGCGTTCAATAACTGAAACATAGGTGATAATACCAATCATGACAGTTGAAACAACAAGTGATAATGATGTAAAGCAAATAAGAGCGATTGTAACAATCTCAATCATCGTATTAATTAAAGAGATAACAATTTCAAGATCATCTTGATATTTGACGTCTTCTCTATTCTCACCTTTAATTACTTTTGTGATTTCATTACCTTCACTATCAACTTTCTTAATTTCTATTGATGCGTCTTTATCGTTCCATTTATCAAGATAATTTGTAACTAAATCTTTATCGTCGAATGATAATGGATAAATAGAAATATCATTTGTTAAAGAATTACCTGCAGTTTTTCTAATTGCCGATTTAAATTGATTTGGCACAGAATAATTGTCGCCAAACATCGATGAAAGAATATTTCCAAACATTCCTGTTCCACCGGTATCAACATTTACAACAGATACTGCGGAACCTTCACCATTTTTTAATCCGTCATCTTTGTAAGAATATTGATATTGATATGGAACAACGTATCTATATGAAGCTTTATCTGTATCACTTAATGATTCATATGCTTCTTGTTGTTCCTTTAAAGAATTAACGATTTCTGAATCTTTGGCGTCCTTCAACATTTTTTGTTGAAAAGCAGGCGACATAATAAATCCTGTTTCAAGGCATCCATATGAAACATTTTCTTTAGCTCTTAATATGGCTGTAATTTTAATTTCAGTTGGATTATCAAGAGATGCTCCGTTTTCAAGTTGTCCTTTATAGTTAAAAGGTAAATGAGTTTGAGTTCCAGGAATAGAACTTATAACTCTTTTTTCATAAACGGAATTATTTGGATAATAAATGAATTTTTTATTTAATAATGTGTCATAATCAAAATCTTTTGGCGATAATTCGTCATTTCCATGATTTTCAGTATCTGTAAATTTATCGATGATACTTACAAATTCATCTTGTGTTAAATATCCAATTTGTCCTAAGAAAATATCGGTTAATGTTGTATCTTTGCTAACAACAATCATCATTTCATCTTCATTAGTGGCTATATGACCGCCTTCATTTAAGATATCATATTGTTTTGCGATGTAATCAGCGTTATTAGGCATGGCTTTAAATGTTGTTGTAAACATGCTAATCATGCTTGAGAATTGAGCGAATTGAGTTTCATTAATAATCGAAGTATACATCGCTTCGACTTGTGTTAATGAAACTTGATCAACTTTTCCAATTGGATCACTAAAATCAACATCCGTATAAATATTTAATTTTGGATCAATACCGTATTCTTCTTTCATCGCAGAATAATTTTCTTGTGGTAAATTATGGATGAAATCGACATAATCTTCTGTTAATTCATTTTTAACAGCGTATGTAGAAAGGTTATTTTGTTGCTTAGCAAGATATTCAATCATGTATTGAATGTTTACTTTTCCATCTTGCACACTATTTTTCAAACCATTAAGTTTAGCCATATCACTAGAAGCAGACATCATTGCGCTTAAATCAAGCGCTGATTCACTTATTTCAACTGGGTTACCAGAAAGCATATCATCTTGCATATTTCTGATATATGACTTAACACCATATGAAACCGCTAAAACGGCGGAAATACCAATAATGCCAATTGAACCAGCAACAACAACTAAAGCAGTTCTTTTGAATTTAGAAATTAAATTCTTTGCCGATAATGTAAAAGCAGTAGCTAAAGACATTTTTGCTTTTTTTGTTGGAATATCATAAGTTTCTTTTTCTTTAGCTTCATCACTTTCTTCAAATGGTTTTGTATCGTTAACCATTTGGCCATCTTTCATTGAAATGATTCTACTTGAATATCTTTTTGCAAGTTCAGGGTTATGAGTAACCATGATGACAAGTCTATTTTTAGCAACTTCTTTTAATAATTCCATAATTTGGACTGAAGTTTCACTATCGAGAGCGCCAGTAGGTTCATCCGCTAAAAGAATTTCAGGATCATTGACTAATGCTCTAGCAATTGCAACACGTTGCATTTGTCCACCTGATAATTGGCTTGGAAGTTTCTTACTTACTTCTCCTAATCCGACTTTTTCAAGTGCTTTTTGCGCACGTAAAGTTCTTTCTTTTCTTGAAACACCACTTATAGTTAAAGCAAGTTCAACGTTTCCTAAAATGGTTAAATGTGAAATAAGATTATAAGATTGGAAAACAAAACCAATAGAATGGTTACGATATGTATCCCAATCCCTATCGGTAAAATCTTTCGTGGATTTTCCTTTAATAATAAGATCACCACTTGTATATCTATCAAGTCCACCGATGATATTTAAAAGAGTTGTTTTACCACATCCAGAAGGACCAAGAATTGAAACAAATTCATTTTTTCTGAATGTAACATTAAGACCTTTTAAAGCATGCGTAACTAAATCACCAGTAACATAATCTTTGACAATATTTTTTAATTCGAGCATATAAAATCCTCCTTTGCATTGTTAATATTATTTTAAAAATAAGAGATATTCAATAAAATATCTCAAAAAAATATAAGTAATACAAATAATACAGAAAAATATTTATAAAATTTATGAACTTATAGCAAGTTATCTTCTATAAAATGAGCTACCCCATCTTCATCATTACTATACTTTGTAATGTTTTTTGTTTTTAAAAGCACTTGTGGTTGAGAGTTTTTCATAGCAACACCTAAAGAAGATTTTAAAATCATTTCTTCATCACCAATGTCATCACCAAAACAAGATGTTTCATCGATATTGCCTTTAACTATTTCAAGGAATTTTAAGACTCCATTCCACTTTGTCGCACCTTTAATAGAAAGTCTATTCCATGAACCATTTAAATAATTTTGAAGTTCAAGGTTATATTTATTTGTGACACTTTTAACAAAATTTAAATCGGAGCTGCAACAAATGATTTTAAAAGCATCTTCTTCTAAACCATTTGTGAAATCATACCATATTGCGTTTTGGGCTTTATATTCTTTATCAGAAGCATAAAAATGAGAATAAGTTTGTACAGATATTTTTTCACACCTTGGGAATAAATATTTAGTGATTTCTTTTACTTCCTCTTTTTTGATCATGTTAACAAATAAAGGATTTTCATCTTTATCAACTATGTGACAGCCCCCACTATAAATGCCATAGTCAGGGTGAATAATATCAATATAACGTTTAGAATTTTGCATACTTCTTGAAGTATTGAAAATAATTTTAAATCCTTTTTCTTGTGCTTTTTTTAAAACAGCAATTGTATACTCTGAAATGGTTCTATTTTTTCTTAGTAATGTATCATCTAGATCGAAGAATAAATATTTAATATTTTTGTATTTTTCCATAATAATTTGTCCTTATTTATATTCAAATTATACCGAATAAAATGATATTAACAAAATAAGACATTTTTAATTATTAAAAAAGATGAGCATTTGTTTTGCTCATCGATTTGATTTTAAATCTCTTTTTTTAGAATTCGCCAAATGGTTCTTGTTGAGTAATTATATTTTCTTGATAAACTTTGAATGCTTTTGCCTTTTTCATATTCGTCTCTAACAGCACAATGAATATAATTTTTAGAATATAATCTACTAGGAAAAGATATTTGCGTTCCAGAATATAATTTATATATCGCAAGAGCGCATTCTATTCCGATTTCATCAGCAATTTCTTTATAAATACCACTTAGACAATTACGGTCTTTTTTAAAATCTTCACTAACCTTTTTAATGTCGTAATTTTCTATGATAATCATAATATGTTTTCACTACTTGCATAACAAAAGACAATTTCAATACTTTTGTCATACATAAAACTCCTTTCTGAACATTATCGTTCAATGTGGAGCATGTAAAAATCGCGAATAATTTAAAAAAGTTTGATACAGTATTTTCACTATTTCAAACTTTTTTGAATGTTGGCGGCAAAATACAAAAACAAGAATTAAATCGATTTTATAAAGAAAGCTACTTTTTGTATAAATTCCTCATAATCATTAAAAATGACATTGGAACCAAATTTATAATTTTTTTCACTCCATGTGATCTCATTTTTATGAATACGATAAAAAGCTTTATATTGGGCAAAATTTCTAACATTGTTATCGCACTCCGCCAAATGAACGATTCCAATAAATGTTTTATTAGGAGTGTGCATAAAAACATCAGCATTGTCTTGGGACAACTTAACGTATTTATCAAGATTGTGAATTGAAATCTCTTCCCATTTAGTTATGTTTTTCGCATTATCATAGTAAGGAACCTTGTCAGGTATAATGAAAATCTGAAAATATGGTATATTATTGCTTCTTAAGTTGGCGGTTTCTCCAAGCATATTTTCGAAATAATTATTTGAATTTTGTGAATAATTACTCATAACAAATTTTTCTGCAATTCCGGCAATAATTTTCTGCTTTCTAGAAACAACAATATCTACCATTTTGTCCATATATCTCCCAGGCACTGATTGTTCATGGCTCAAACCTAAAGAGTTAATTGTATAAGAATAGCCAATTCTGTTTTGAAGATCAGTTGAAATGGCTCCGTGCAAGATTTTTAGTTTTTCGTTGTTCCTCGGGCTTGTTGCTAAATAAGTGTTGAAAGAATTACTTAGAACACGCAAAAACATCTTATTATCCATTATTTATTTTCCTCCTATAAC
>JBNMLE010000050.1:0-5854 GCA_050874705.1 Bacilli bacterium | reverse complement strand
CATAAATATATTAATGTACTTTTAGAAAATAGAAAAGATTAAATTTATAATTTATATCTACTTTTTTCTAAATGACATCACTATTTTAGTGTCATCTTCAAATGCTTCTAAAATATCAAAGTATTTATCAAATCTTTTGGATTCGATTTCAACGTTATCTAAAATTCTTGACACTTTTTTTGCATGTGCTTCATGATGTGAATTTAGTTCATTTCTTGATAAAGAATGTATTATCAAAAGAACGCCATTTCTATTTAAAAGTTCGAAACATTTTTTCACAAATTCATTTACGTTTAAAAAATGAGGATATGCATTATAAACTATTAATTTATCGTATTTTTTATTAGGTAAATAATCCAAAAAGTTTTCGTGAATAAAATGTAATTTATCGTTATTTAAATATTTATTCTTTGCAATGTTTATCATTTCGCTAGATAAATCAATTGCATCAACATCCACAAGTGATTTTTTAAAAAGCAATTCAGTAATTACTCCTGTTCCACATGCCACATCTAAAACATGATCACCTTTATTAATATGAGCGTGATTAATTAGTTCGTCTTTAATACCTAAAGAATGATTGTCACTATCATCCCAAGTTTTAGCTTTTTCATCAAAAAAATGTTCAATTTTATCCATATTATTTAAAGAATTCCTCAATATTGATTTTTTGATAACCTCCATATGAGAATTTGGAGTTATATATACCATCTTTTAATTCTTTGCCTAGAAAAACTTTTGTTATTTCGTTTAATTTATCGTCGATATTTAAATCAGTAAATGATTCAGGATAAACACTTTTTGCAATAAACCATGTATTTGCTAAGGCAATTTCGATATTTGTGTAATAAGCGTTATACGCCATTTCTAAATATACTTCTCCTGTCTTAAACGCTTTACATGATGAAAAAAGATTATTGTCTTGCTTATATAACGGAATAATGTTTTTAATCGCAGCGGCATCGAAAATCATTATATCCATATCATTGCCTAGACTTATAAATTTTTCCTCTTCAATTTTTTGAATGCCATCAATTGGTAAGCCACTAACGATATTTTTAACATGGGCCACATTAAATGGTTCATAATTTTGCGCCGTCATAAGATGATTAGTCGTTCCATAATTTCCTAAACCACAAATGTAAACATTTTTCTTTGATGATTCATCAATTTTTCCTGTTATTTCAGAAATAGTATTTTTTTCTTTTTCAATAAAATCATTCAAGAGTTTGGCTCGTTCATTTTTATTAAATATTTCGCCAAGAAGAGTTAAACTTTTAGATATATTTTCATCAAATACACCTTTATTTCCATAAGCTACAGTTACAACAGGCACACCAATTTGCTTTTCTAAAGCTAATGCTTTATCAGCGTCTTCGTATTCAGAAATAATAATATCAGGATTTGTGCTTAATATTTTTTCATTTTCTATTATTTGAGCATTAGGACCGCCTCTTCCAACGCTTGGCAAATTATAAAAATAATCTTTATTAGCTAACACATATGGTCTTGCAACATCATCAAACATCTTTGGACGATCATTTAATGCATAATTATCAATATCTTCTACTCCACACAATAACGATAAATCGCCAATATAAGAATAAAGTCTTAATGCTCCTGCTCCAATACAAGCAACTCTTTTGTAAGAGCCAGCGTTTATTGAAATATTTCGACCAATCATGTCTGTGATTATTGTGCTTCCAACATTGCTATCAGTAAAACTACAACTACTTAAACATAAAGAAGCAATAATAAGTGTAAATAAATTATTCTTTTTCATAAGGGACAAAACACTTCCTTCCATCAATATTTTTTATTTTAATCTTGATACCAAAAACATCACTGAGACTTGTTTCGCTTGCATTATTAAGAGAAAAACTATCATTTATGTGACCATCTTTTAATAAATAGAACTCATCACCGAGCTTTGATGCTAAATGAATATCATGTAAAGCAATTAGAATTGACACATCATTTTCACTAACAATTTGTCTAATTGTTTGTACAAATAGTTGCTGATTTTTTAAATCGAGATTAGCGGTTGGTTCATCGAAAATAATCAATTTAGGATCGCTAATAAGCGCTCTTGCAATCGCAACTTTTTGCTTTTGACCACCTGATAAATTATTGACATTATTAAAAGCAACATCTTCTAATCCCATTTTTTTAATAATTGCATAAACATTTTCTTTATCTTTCTTAGAAAAAGTAAAAAACGAATTACTGGTAATTCCAAGAATAATGCTTTCAAAAACTGTTAAATTTCCGAATTCAATATGTTGTGGCACATAAGAAATAAGTGAAGATAATTTATTTCTTTTTAATGTTGATATATCGATATTATCGATTAAAATAGTTCCTTTTTCCTGTTTATTTATTCTTAAAATATTTTTAAATAAAGTCGTTTTCCCAGAACCATTTTGCCCAAGTAAAATACCAATCTTTTTGTCATCAAGTTCTAATGAAACATCGTTTAAAACATAATTTTTACTATTTTTATATTTAAAAAATAAATTATTTATCTTTAGCATAATGATATATCCTTTTTTGCAAAAATTAAATATAAAAAGAAAGGCGCTCCAATAAGAGAAGTAATTGCTCCGACTGGAAGAGCACTACCATTAGCAATAACTCTTGATAAAGTATCCGCTAATATTAACAATATTGATCCGCATAAAAAAGATAAAGGAATCGAGAAATAATGTGAATTACCAATTATCTTTTTAACAATATGCGGACAAACAATACCAACAAAACCAATAATTCCAAAGAATGCAACGCTTATAGACGTCAAAAGTGACGCTAATATGAGCGATAAAAATCGCAATAACTCAACATTGACACCTAAACTTTTAGCGGATTCATCGCCACTTAATAATGCATTATATTTTTTCGAATTTATAAAAAAGAATATCAAAACTAGTAAAGTCACAACGATTAAAATAATGTTTTTTTCAAAAGTAGTTTTGCTCAAGTCACCAAAACTCCATATAATCGCAGCACTAAGACCTATATCGCTAGCGTAATATTGAACAATGCTTGTCAAAGCGCTAAATAATGCTCCAATTGCCAAACCAGCAAGAACAACGCTTATAGGGTTAAATGATTTAATCTTACATAAACATAAAACAAAAAGTGTTGATCCGACAGCAAAAACAAAAGCCATAATCGAAGTTATATATGGATTCGCAGCATTAAGCAAATCGCCGTTATTTCCTATCGCAATAAATCCGCCTGAATAAATAATTATTGCTAAATTTGCTCCAAAAGTTGCTGCATTAGAAACACCGAGTGTTGACGGAGACGCAATTTCGTTATCAAGTGTTGTTTGCATTATCAACCCAGAAATTGATAAAGCTCCACCACAAAATAATGCTGCAATAGCTCTTGGAAGCCTTATGTTTTGCATAGTTTTATTTATATTATTTTCAGATTTTCCAAATAGTCCAAGAACAGAATCAACAAACGAAATATTTGAAGTCCCAATGAATAACGAAAAGAAAAAAATAAATAATGTTAAAAAAATAAAAACGCAAACTAGAATAATTCTTTTTCGATTTAGAGTTTTATATTTGTCTTCTATATTTATAGAACTATCATTGCATTTCATAGTAGTTATAATAAAAAACAGAAATACGATATGCAACAAACTTTCGTTTTTATCTATTTATTTTTTAATGATATCGAACAAAATGTGCAATAATATCTATTAGTGAGGACAAAATGTATGAAAAATGATAAACGATATATTAAAACTGAAAGAGAAATACTTGTAGCGTTCGCCAATGCTTTAAGCAAAAAGGATTTTAGTAATATTACGATCGAAGATATATTGAAAGAAACTAATATTTCTAGGTCGACATTTTATAAACATTATAAAAATAAAAATGAAGTTTTATCTTCTGTAACCGATCATATCTTTTCTCATGTCTTATCGCATTCACTCGATGAAGAAAAGACTCATGACTTTTCAAAATCATCAATATTTGAATATACTCATTTAATAACGCATGTTCTTTATCATCTTCATGATGAAAAATATTTAATTAAAGCAATCATTTCTAATGGCTGCACTGATGAGTTTTATAAAAATCTTAGAAAACTTGTAAGACCAATTGCTGAAATAATTATCAATAATAATTTAGTCACAAAAAAAGATATTCCAATAGAACTATATATAGAATCAATATGTAGCGATTTTAATATAATTATTGCTTATTGGTTTAAGAATGGTTGTAATGAGTCGCCAGAGGTAATGACTAAATATTTCTTTGATTTAATACAATAAAAAAAGCGAGAATTTATCTCGCTTTTTAGGTTCAAGTTATCGTTTGAAGGCATCTTTGAATTTGTCAAAGATAGAATCGCCTTTCTTTTCTTTAGCTTGGAATTCTTCAAGAAGTTTCCTTTGTTCACTGCTAATCTTTTTAGGAGTATTAACAATTATATGTATATATTCGTCACCAGGTGTGCCTTTACGCATATCTTTAATGCCGCGTCCTTTCAAACGAACTATTTGATTAGGTTGAATACCTGCTGGAATAACAACTTCTACATCACCATATACTGTTGGGACATCAATTGTTTTACCAAGTGTAGCATCCACAAAACTAATAGGAACATCGATGTGAATATCATTTCCATCACGACGGAAATATTTATGTGGAACAATAACAATTTCAAGATATAAATCGCCATTGTCTCCCCCATTAATGCCACGTTCACCTTTTCCTTTAATAAGAATTTGTTGACCAGCATTAATACCTGCAGGCACATTAACTTCTAGATTACGTTTAATGTGAATATAGCCTTTTCCACTACACTTTGGACATTTATCAGTGACAATTTTTCCACTGCCACCACATTTTGGACACACAGATTGATTTTCGACTACACCGAATATTGTTCTTTGCGTAGTGTTAATATAACCTTTACCACCACATTGATCACAAGTATGAACATCATTTGGTGTTTTAGCCCCAGTTCCTCCACAAGCATCACATCTTTCATCATAGCTAATAGGAACAAGAATTTTTTTGCCCATAATAGCATCCATAAAATCAATGCGAACTCTTTGAGCGGTATCATCGCCGCGTCTTGGACCTACATTTGCGCCAGCTCGACGTGCTCCTCCACCAAAGAATGAGGAGAATATATCACCTAAATCGACTCCACCAAAGCCTTGTGATGAGAAGCCTCCACCTTGGAAAGGATTACCTGCCCCGCCAGTAGAAGCGCCTTGTTCAAAAGCGGCCATACCAAATTGGTCATACATTTGACGTTTTTTATCATCATAAAGAATATCATATGCTTCTTGTACTTCTTTAAATTTTTCAGGAGCATCTGGATCATGGTTTATATCAGGATGGTATTTTTTTGCAAGTTTTCGATAAGCACTTTTGATTTCATCTTTTGTTGCAGTTTTATTAATACCAAGAACTTCGTAGAAATCTCTTTTTGCCATAATTATTATCCTTTCTACATAATAAAGCGAGGGAGACAAAGTCTCCCACGCTCATAAATTACATCAACGAATTAGTTTTTATCTTTGAAATCAGCATCAACTACATCATCAGCTGTTTCATTGCCTTCGCCTTTTGTTTGGTCGGCTTGTGCAGATTTATTGCCAGTTTGAGTACGAGCCATCATTTCTGCGGCTTGTTCAAGTTCGCCAATACGTTTTCTTAATGTTTCGACATCGTTGTTATCGAGAGCTGTTTTTAATTCATCTCTCAATTTTTGTGTTTGTTCTTTTTGAGCAGGTTCTAAAGCGTCACCTTTTTCTTGTAAAGCTTGATCAATGCTATTTATATATTGTTCAGCTTTATTTTTGAGTTCGACTTCTTCTTTG
>JBNMLE010000049.1:0-5865 GCA_050874705.1 Bacilli bacterium | reverse complement strand
CTAATTCTTTCTTCTATGGTAAAATGTGAATAGCTCATAAAGAACCTCCTGTAGATAAGTGTCGCAACTATATCTTACACCAGGATTGATATGAGCCTTTATTTTTGTCTAGAAGTGTTGCACTTGAACGGTAAATTCACCTTGTAATAAAAAAAGGCTCATAAGAGCCTTTCAATAATTTTTCGCTTATTTTGTTGGATAAACACTTGCGCGTTTTTTATTTTTGCCAACTCTTTCGAATTTAACAAAACCATCGATTGTAGCAAATATTGTGTCATCTCCACCACGACGGGTATTAATACCTGGGAAGACTTTTGTTCCTCTTTGGCGATAGATGATGCTTCCGGCTGTACAGAATTGTCCATCTGACAATTTTGCGCCAAGACGTTTAGATTCGCTATCACGTCCGTTTTTAGTTGAACCAACGCCTTTTTTACTAGCGAAGAATTGTAAATTTAATTCAAATAACATATTTAGCATCCTTTCTCGATTACCTTAATGTATTTTGGAGAATTCTCTGCAACTGTTTTAAGCTGCATTAAGATTGTTTCTAATACAATATAATCGTGCATAGGGACATCATTAAGTGCATTGATCTCAATATATCCGTCATCTTCATTTGTTTTAATTACAAAATTTTCAGGTTTTTCTAAATTATTTAGTCCACCGAATGCAATACTGCTGACGGCTGCACATACAAGATCTTTTCCATATGGAGCACTATTTGCATGTCCATTGATAACAAGATGATTTATCTTATTATCTTTTTTTGTGCATTCAACGCAAATCATAAATTAGGCATTGATGCTTTCGATAACTAAACAAGTATATGGTTGTCTATGACCAATTGTTTTGCGTTCGTTATCTTTGGCTTTGTATTTGTAGATGCGAAGTTTCTTGCTTAAACCATTTTTAACAACTTTAGCATTGACTTTTGCACCATCAACATAAGGTGTTCCAACTTTTAAAGAACCATCGCTAACAAGTAAGACTTTATCAAAAACGTATTGTTCGTTTTCTTTAACATCTAATTTTTCAACGAAAATCTTTTGTCCGACTTCAACACGGACTTGTTTTCCACCAGTTTCAATAATAGCGTACATAATATAACCTCCATTTTCTCACTAAAGACTCGCTATTAAGGTCCATAAATATGAGTTAATACCTTTTCTATGCGGTTGTAGCTTGTGAGGCAACAACGAATATTATTATAAATAATTATTTATTTACTGCAACAAAATTATTTATTATTGGTCAAAAATATTGTTCTCTTTAAACGAAAAATACCCGTGAGATGTGATTATAACATGGTCTATCATAATTAAACCAAGAGAGGACAAAGCGTTTTTAATTAATAGAGTTGATCCAATATCTTCATCGCTCGGTTTCTTTTTGTTGTTTGGGTGATTGTGGATTAATAAAAAATATTTTGTGTTTGTTTGAAGTAACTCAACTGCTATTTCTCTTATATTGATTGGAATAAAATTTTCTGAACCAACATATAATATTTTTTCTCTTAAAATGCAATGTTTGTTATCTAACATTAAAACAACTAAAAGTTCTTTTGCTTGTTCAGCCAAATACATATATTTTTTATAGATATCATCGGCTGATTTAATATTTTCTCCATTTTTAAATCTTGGTTGATTAATGCGGTTAAATAATTCAAAAATGGCTTCTAATTTTAATGAAGTAATTTCATTTAACCCAAATTGTTTTTTTAATGTTGATGTTTTTGCTTTTGTTAGGCAAAACAAGTTTGTATATTCTTTTATTAATGATTCGCTAATTTCAATCGCAGACTTATTCTTTACGCCTTTAGAAATTATAAGCGCCAAAAGCTCAATATCACTTAATTTATCTATTCCGTATTTCTTTGCTTTTTCCCTTGGTCTATATTCAATTGGTAAATCTTTGATTTTCATTATTTCCAACTAAATTTCCATCCACCTGGAATGGTCGTAGATCCTTCACTTGATAAGAAAAGCTTATAAATGATAACTGCAGTTATTGCGACTGCACAAATTGCCATTACAGCCGCTAAAGAGATGGCTTCTCCAGTCATAATGTTTTGACATTCTTCATTTGTTAATTCATATTTCATAATTATTTCCTCACTATCATATAGGTAAAGATTATGAAAAATTATTCAAAAAAATGAAAAATTGTTAGTTAATATAAAAAAAGGACCAATGGTCCTCTTTGTAAGAATCTTTAGAATTATTTTCTTTCAATTTTAAGAATTTCAACCTTATATTCGCGTTGAACATGAACAACACAAATGTCGCCAACTTTTCTTCCGACAAGAGCTTTTCCTAAAGGTGAAATATTTGAAATAAAACCTTTAACAGGATTTGCTTCAACGGTGCCAACAATATTATATGTTGCAATTTCACCATCACTTAAATCTTTAATTTCAACTTTTGATCCAAGTGAAACTGTTTTTGAATTTTTAGGTTTTTCTTCGATGATAACAAGATTTGCAAAAATGTTTTCAAGTTCTTTGATTCTTGATTCAACTTCGCCTTGTTTATTTCTTGCGGCATCATAATCAGCGTTTTCGCTTAAGTCGCCTTGTGCACGAGCAGCTTCAAGTTCTTCAAGAACTTCTGGACGTACTTCATCGACAAGATGACGATATTCTGCACGAAGCTTAGCTTCGCCTTCTTTTGTTAATTCAATTTTATCATTAGCCATAATATATTCTCCTATAAAAGTAGCATTTTGAGTTTACAACAATAATGTTGTTAAAACAAACTTATTTTTTAGCATCTTGAATTTTTGGATCATCCATAAATGCATTAAATACTTCTTCAACCTCACTATATTCATCATCATCTTCGATTTCTTTAAGTGATTTAGTGTCGTTATCGTATATAAAAGCCATTACATCATCTTCATTTCCATCTTCGTAAAGAAACACATATGATTTTTTTCTTTCATCATTATCGTATGTGAATAAGATTTTCATCTCTTTCTCGTTGCCGTTTTCATCATAGACAACCATTTCTTTTTCATCAAGAATGTTGTTTTCCATACAATTATTCTCCTTTAAAATTATTTAATATTTTGTTTTATTAATGCTATAGCATTAGTTAATTTTGATTTATCTTTTCCTTTACCATTAGCCATGTTAGGGCGTCCTCCGCCACTACCATTAAGCTCTTTGGCAATCATTTTGATAATATCCCCAGCCTTGTTATTATTTAAGGCATTACCTGTAACAAAACATGAAAGAGGTAAATTTCCGTCATTTCCTCCAATTAAAAGAACAATTGAATCACTATGTTTTGTTTTTAATACATCACCAATTTTGTTTAAATTTGCTAGGTCAGTATTTTCGACATAAGAAATTAAAACATTATGTCCATTAATTTCTTCAAATTTATCAAAAAGACTCATAGCGGTTAATTGAGATAATTTGTCGACTAATTGTTCATTGGCTTTCTTCATTTCATCCTTTTCATGAAGTATTGCATTTAAGCGATCTTTTAATTCAAGTGTTGATTTTGCGCCGACAATATCTCTCGCACTATTAAGCATCATTTCTCTTTCTTTTAAAAGTTCATAACCTTTTAAAGAAGTACGAGCTTGAATTCTTCTAACACCTGATGCAATTGATTCTTCGCTTTCAATAACAAAAACGCCGATTTCTTCAGTATTATCAACATGACATCCAGCGCAAAATTCAATTGAATCTTCGCCAAATTTAACTACGCGGACTTCTTTGCCGTATTTTTCAGAGAAAAATGCTCTTGCGCCCAATTTATTTGCTTCTTCAATTGGAAGAATTTTTATATCAGCAGGTATTGATTCTTTAATCATTTCATTAACTACATGTTCAATGTCGTTTAATTGAGTTTCATTAATCTTTTCATAATGGGTAAAATCAAATCTTAAATATTCACTTGAGACAAAAGATCCCATTTGTTTAATATGGTTTCCAAGAACTTTAGTTAGAGCAGCTTGAAGAAGGTGTGTTGCGGAGTGATTGCGTTTAACATCTTCTCTTTCAATATGATTAACATATAAAGTGAAAGTATCTCCAACTTTAACATTTCCTTTAATAACTTTAACAAAATGTAAATGTTGTTTATTTGGTGCTTTTTGAACATCTTTTACATCTAAATAAGTGTGTTCGTTTTCAATATAGCCATGATCACTAACTTCGCCACCCATTTCAGCATAAAATGGTGTTTTATCAAATATAATTTCGCCTTCATCAGTTAATTCATCAACTTTATTTCCATCACTAAATAAACCAATTACTTTTGCTTTCAAAGGTTTATCACAATATGTAAATTCGCTTGGAACAGTAAATTCAAGAAGGTCTTTTGATTGACGATGCATGCTTTGCTCATCACTTCTAGCGTTTCTTGCTCTTTCTTTTTGAATTTCCATTTCTTCGTTAAATGCTTTTTCATCAACTTTAACACCGCTTTCAGCGCAAATCTCTTTAGTTAAATCAATTGGGAAGCCGAATGTATCATATAGTTTAAAAGCATCTTTTCCAGAAAGTTCTTTTTTATCTTTAATTAAATCGCGAAGTAAAACTTCGCCACTTGAAAGAGTTTTGATGAATTTTTCTTCTTCGATTTTAATCATCTTTGAAATATGTTCGCTCTTATCAGCTAATTCAGGATAAAAATCTTTGTATTTATTAACAACAACATCGACAAGCGAATATAAGAAAGGATGATTTATTCCTATTTTTTTAGCAAATCTCATCGCACGACGGACAAGACGTCTAAGAACATATCCACGTCCTTCATTAGAAAATACTTCACTATCTCCTAAAGCAAATGTTAACGCTCTAATATGGTCAGCAATAACACGATATGGAGTCAAATATGGTTCTTCATAAGGAACATTTGCCAATTTTTCAGTTGCCTCAATAATTGGCATAAATAAATCTGTTTCAAAATTCGATGGAGTCTCTTGAAGAACAGAAGCGATTCTTTCTAATCCGGCACCAGTATCAATGTTTTTGCTTGGAAGTTCTTTGTATTCACTTCTCTTCTTTCCTGGAATTGCATTATATTGAGAGAAAACAATTCCCCAAATTTCAATATATCTATCATTTTCAATTTCTTCTTTTAGAAGTTTTATACCTAAATGATTTGGATCATATTTTTCACCTCTATCGAAGAAAACTTCTGTATTTGGGCCAGCAGGACCTTCACCAATTTCCCAATAATTTCCTTCAAGTGGAATTAAATGGTCTTCACTCACGCCTTGTTTAAGCCATAAATCGTGTGTTTCTTTATCCATTGGGTTATATGTAAAATACAATTTATCTTTTGGCATAGCAAAATATTGTTCGCTTGTCAAAATTTCAAAAGCCCATGGAATAACTTCATTTCTAAAATAATCACCTATAGAAAAATTGCCTAGCATTTCGAAAAATGTGTGATGTCTTGATGTGTAGCCGACATTGTCCATATCGTTAGTGCGAATAGACTTTTGGACATTTGTAATTCTTCTTGATGGAGGTACTTCACTTCCATCCATATATTTTTTTAAAGCAGCAACACCAGAATTAATCCATAGCAATGATGGATCTTTGTAAGGTATTAATGATGCGCCTTTTTCAACATGGTGACTTTTGCTTTTAAAAAAGTTTAACCACATATTTCTAATTTCATTACCAGTTAATTTTTTCATAAATAACTCCTTAAAAAATAAAAAACGTTCACAAGGAACGCATTTGCGCGGTACCATCCTTATTCATTAAATAATTAATGCACTTAATTAATATTCTTTAACGCAGAATTACGATGACTTTCATCATCTCCAAAGGAGTGGCAAATAGTTCCTTTATCGGAGCAAAATTACTATAACAAAAAAATCTAAAATATTAAAGAT
>JBNMLE010000048.1:0-6367 GCA_050874705.1 Bacilli bacterium | reverse complement strand
TATAATAAAAGACAATCTAATTTTGCATTAAACAAATTAGTTAATTTTATAAGCAAAATTAGATAGGAGGAGAATGTATGTTAAGTGTTAGAAAAAGAGACAATTCTTTGCAAGAATTTAAGATTGAAAAAATAGAAAACGCCATCGAAAGAGCTTTTATGGCGGAACATAAATTTTATAATAAAGACATCATTCAAATGCTTGCACTTCGTGTGACAGCACAATTTAATAGCAAAATTAAAAACGATTCTATCGATATCGAAGATATTCAAGACGCAGTTGAAGTTGTTTTGATTCAAGCAGGTTATATTGATGTTGCTAGAAGCTACATTATTTATAGAAAGCAACATGAAAATTTACGTCAACTTAAATCCACAAATATAGACTACAAAAATGTTATTGATAACTATTTAAAAGTTAATGACTGGCGTGTTAAAGAAAATTCAACAGTTACTTATTCTGTGGGTGGCTTAATTTTATCTAATAGTGGCGCGGTGACAGCTAATTATTGGTTAAGTGAAGTATATGACCAAGAAATCGCAAATGCTCATAGAAACGCTGATATTCACATCCACGATCTTTCCATGCTTACAGGCTACTGTGCTGGTTGGTCATTAAAACAACTTATTCAAGAAGGTTTAGGCGGTGTTCCTGGAAAAATTACATCATCACCTGCTAACCATTTATCAACATTATGCAATCAAATGGTTAACTTCCTTGGAATTATGCAAAATGAATGGGCTGGCGCTCAAGCTTTCTCATCATTTGATACTTATTTAGCACCTTTTGTTAAAAAAGATAATTTGACTTATAGAGAAGTTAAACAATGCATTCAATCATTCATTTATGGTGTTAATACTCCATCAAGATGGGGAACACAAGCACCATTTACAAATATTACTTTAGACTGGACTGTTCCAAACGATATGGCTGAACTTAACTGCATTGTCGGCGGAAAAGAAATGGACTTCAAATATAAAGACTGTGTCAAAGAGATGGCAATGGTCAACAAAGCATTCATTGAAGTTATGATTGAAGGCGATGCAAATGGTAGAGGATTCCAATACCCAATTCCTACATATTCAATTACTAAAACTTTTGACTGGTCTGAAACTGAAAATAATAAATTATTATTCACAATGACCGCGAAATACGGAACACCATATTTCTCAAATTATATTAATTCCGATATGGAACCAAGCGATGTTAGAAGTATGTGCTGCCGTTTAAGACTTGATTTACGTGAACTTCGCAAGAAATCAGGTGGTTTCTTTGGAAGCGGTGAATCAACAGGTTCAATCGGTGTTGTTACAATTAATATGCCTCGTATTGCATATCTTGCTACAGATGAAGCTGATTTCTATAACCGTTTAGATAAGATTATGGATATATCCGCTAGATCGCTTAAAGTTAAACGTACAACAATTACAAAACTCCTTGAAGCGGGATTATATCCATATACAAAACGCTACTTAGGAACATTTAATAATCACTTCTCAACAATTGGTCTTGTTGGAATGAATGAAGCTTGCTTAAATGCTCGTTGGATTAAAAAAGATTTATCACAACCTGAAGCAATTCAATTCACAAAAGATGTCTTAAATCATATGCGTGAAAGACTTTCTGATTATCAAGAACTTTATGGAGATTTATATAACCTTGAAGCTACACCTGCTGAATCAACTTCATATCGTCTTGCAAAACATGATAAAGAAAAATATCCAGATATTATTACCGCAAGTGAAAATGGACACACTCCATATTATACAAACTCATCACACTTACCAGTTGATTTCACAGATGATATTTTTAAAGCCCTTGATATTCAAGACGGACTTCAAACTTTATATACATCTGGAACAGTTTTCCATGCTTTCCTTGGTCAAAAACTTCCTTCATATAAATCATGTATGAATTTAGTCCGTAAGATTGCTGAAAATTATCACATTCCATATTACACAATGTCTCCAACATATTCTGTTTGTAAAGAACATGGATATCTTGATGGTGAACAACATATATGTCCAAAATGTGGATCTAAGACCGAAGTTTACAGCCGTATTACTGGTTATTATCGTCCAATTCAAAACTGGAATGATGGTAAAACAGAAGAATATAAAAATAGAAAAGAATACAACCTTAAAAATTCTCATTTAACTCATGATGTAAATAAGGATTTAAAAATTGAAGAAGAGGCAAAATGTGAAGAATGTTCTAAAGAAAAATTAGATGAAGTTCTTCTATTTGGAACAAAAACATGTCCAAATTGTAAAATGGCAAAAATGCTTTTAGAAAAAGCACACATTAAATATCAATTCGTGGACGCTGAAGAAAATGTTGAATTAACAAAGAAATTCAATGTTAAAAAAGCTCCTACATTAATTGTTCCTTCTAAAGATGGTTATGATTCATTTGAAAATGCTTCTAACATCAAAGGATATATTGAAAGCTTAAAGAAATAATGATTTACGATTCAATTATCATTGGAGGCGGTGCCTCAGGCATGACATGCGCCTTATATCTATTAAGAAATGAGAAGAAAGTTTTGCTTCTTGAAAAAGAGAATTTTGGAGGACAAATCGCTAATTCTCCAAAAGTAGAAAATTTTCCTTCTATTAAAGAGATTTCTGGATTAGATTTTTCAAACAATTTATTTGATCAAATTAATGATTTAGGTGTTGAATTTGAACTTGAAGATGTTTTAGAAATTAATAAAGAAGAATCATTGTTCAAAGTAAAAACAAATTGCAATACTTATGAAGCAAAAACTGTTGTAATCGCTAACGGGGTGAAGCATAGAACACTTAATCTTCCAAATGAAGAAAATTTAATTGGAAATGGTATTTCTTTCTGTGCTGTATGCGATGGACCAATGCTTAAAGGAAAAGAAGCTTATTTAATTGGTGACGCCAATACGGCCCTTCAATATGCTTTACTTCTTTCTGATTATTGCAGTAAAGTTCATATGTTTACTTTATTTGATAAATTCTTTGGGGATGAAATGGTTATCGACAAAGTAAATAAAAAAGAAAACATATTTGTTTATAGAAATATGTCCTTAATTGAATATAAAGGTGAAAATAAACTTGAAGGTCTTGTATTTGAGAATACTGTTGATAAAACAAAGAGCGAATATAAAACTGATAATGTATTTATTGCCATCGGACAAATACCTCAAAATGAAAGATTTTCTAATCTTGCTGAACTTGATAAAGGATACATCCTTGTGAACGAAAAAATGGAGACAAAAACTCCAAATGTATTCGCGGTAGGAGATACAAGAAAAAAAGAAGTTCGTCAGCTCGTTACCGCTTGTAATGATGGGGCTATTGCAGCGTTAAATATAATCAAATATTTAGCTTAATAACCTCTTAATTCCACTTTATCTATATATTGCTTCAATATTGATTTAAATTTATTAGCCTTCTCCTCACTTACAGGATGAAGGTTTTTATTTATAACATCATCGCTCATTACAAATCTTTGAAGGTATAACTTTTTAGCGCCTTTTAATAAAAGACCGATTTTTTCAATATCATTTTCATTATGGTATTCATCAATTAAAGTTGTTCTAAATTCGTAATCTATCTTGTTTTGTTTTAATAATTCAATAGTTTCTTTTACTGAAGAGAAATCTCTATTAACACCTGTTAATAAATGGTAATTATCTAATGATGATTTTATGTCCATTGCAACATAATCAATTAATTTATCATCAATTAATTTTTTAACAATATTAGGATTAGTTCCGTTAGTGTCTAATTTAATCTTATAACCGATATTTTTAATTTCTTTTATTTTATCGTATAGATCATCCATTAAAGTTGGCTCTCCACCAGAGATAACAACTGCGTCTATGATATTTTTTCTATCTTTGAGATATTCAATAATTTCCTTAAAAGGAATTCTATAATTTGAATCGACAACATTTTTAATATTATGGCAAAAAGGACATCTAAAATTGCATTTAGGTGCGAATAAAACAATAGATATCATTTCATCATAATCAAGCAAAGAAAACTTATCTAATCCCACAAAATCCATGCTTGTATTATAAATCGTTTTAGAAGTTATGAATTAAAAAATAATTCTTTTTATATAAATTTTATTTTTAAAAATAATTAATTATTAAATTAAAAATTATAACTCAATGTCAAATTGTGATTTCTCTAATAATTCATAGTTCAATTTCAAAATGTTGAAATCGAATTTTTTAATATATTATAAGGGTAGAACAATTAATTATAAAAAAAGACAAACATTTCTTTAATGGTTATCTTTATTGTTCTTGCTTATTATTTAAATTTAAATCTTTAAATAGGAAGAAATAAGCATCGCTAAAACTATTGTCGCATAAGGAGAACAATTATGAAAAAAACAAAATTATTATCATCTACATTATTATTTGTGATTACGCTCCTTTCATCGTGTGGAAATGTTTCCAATAGTGAAATTACAATTACAGACGCATTTAATTTAATAAAAGGTCAGAAATACACATTAGAAGAAAATTATAAATATTATTTATCTATCGCTAATGATGAAAATAATTGGTCATTTGAAGCAAGATATTTTGTCGACTATGTTCCGTATTTTATCGAAAGAGAGTTCACTTTAAATGAATTAACTGAATATGATAATACATTTTCAAAAAGATACATCGATTTATCAGTTTGTAAATTATATAGTCTTGAAATTTCACCATTACGGTTTGATGGCCATGATGGAAGATGTGATAATACTTCTTTCGCGTGGTTTATGAATTCATTTAATAAATATATGGCTATTGAAATAAAAACTCAAAAAGTGTATTTCTTTAATGAAGATGATACAACGATTTGTGAAGTCTGGAAGGTAGAATCTAAAACAAAAAATAGAAACGCATATTTTAGTCAAGATTAATCAATGTTTGCAAAAATTTATAAATATATTCTATATTTAGAAAGTTGTTTTTGCTATCATTGAGATATGATTATAAAAGAATACGTAAAGCTTAGAAAAACTGAATTAAAAAATGAATTTGCAAATATAAAGCAACCCATTAAATTTGTTATCATCCAATTAAATGAAGACGCTGCGAGTAATGCTTATATTAAAGGCAAACTTAAAGACGCTAACGAGCTTGGTGTAAATGCTATATTGCTTAAATTTCCTACTTCAATAACCGAAGAAGATCTTTTAAAAGAAATCGATTTATTAAATAAAGATCAATCAGTGACTGGTTTTATCGTACAAATGCCTCTTCCAAAGCAAATCAATGAAGAGCATATTAAATTAGCAATTGATCCTAAAAAAGATGTTGATGGTTTCCATCCTCTTTCTAAATTAAATCCATGCACTCCGCAAGGAATAATGAATTATCTTGATTTTGAACATATTGATTTACTTGGTAAAAATGCAGTTGTAATTGGAAGAAGCAATATTGTTGGAAAACCAATGGCAAGAATGCTTCTTAATAGAAGCGCAAATGTAACAGTGCTTCATTCAAAAACGACAAGAGAAGATATGTTTAGATATATAGAAAACGCTGATATTATTGTCGTGGCTGTTGGAAAGAAATATTTGCTTGATGATTCATTTAAATATAAAGAAACAGCTGTTATTATTGATGTCGGCATTAACCGTGATGAAAACGGATTATGTGGTGATGCAATGAATAATTTACCAGTTAGACTTCAAACACCTGTTCCAGGTGGCGTAGGTTTATTAACAAGAATAGCCTTATATGAGAATTTATTAAAGATTGTAAAGGGAGAAAATTAATATGGAATTTAAAATCGAACACACAAGAGTATATGGTCTTGATAAATCACTTAAAGCATCAGGCAATCCAATGCGTACGATGATTGATGATGGCGAAGTCACTGAAAAAGATAAAACAAGAGCGTTTAGATTAGGCGCGGCAAGAAATGGTTCAGGACATGATAATTTCCTTAAAGGTATTATTGTTCAACTTGATATAACCGCTCCATTATATTTTTGGAAACAAGCTCAAAGATATCACTGGTTTGATTTTGTTTCCAGCCAATCAACTATGCATTGTTTATTAAAATTTGACATTGAAAAACAATGCGTTAAAGACACAAATAAAGAAATTATTTCCATAATGAACCGCCTAGTTTCTGAATATAATCAACTCGCGGACGATGATCCAAATAAGAAAGCAAAATGGAGAGAACTTGTTGCTTCACTTCCATGCGGTTTCTGCTTAGGCGCAACAATGACCACAAATTATCAACAACTTAAAACAATGTATCTACAAAGAAGATATCATAAATTAGATGAATGGCATGTATTTTGTGCTTGGTGTGAATCATTACCAGATTTTGTGGAATTAACTGGTGTTAAAAATTTATAATTAATATTC
>JBNMLE010000047.1:0-6419 GCA_050874705.1 Bacilli bacterium | reverse complement strand
TTATTAAACATTGTATTAAAAATAATTGTATTTTGTGTTCTTTAATCTATAATTAACGATAGTTTTTTATTAGGAGGTGATATTATGGCAGTCCCATTCAGAAGAACTTCGAAAACATCAAAAAGAATGCGTCGTACACATTTTAAATTATCTGTTTCAGGATTAGTTAAATGTCCAAATTGTGGCGCAATGATTAAATCACATAACATTTGTCCAAAATGCGGTCATTACGACGGAAAAGATGTGATGAACAAAAAAGTTGCTGATACAAAAGCAGCAAAATAAGCCTAAAAATTTCTATTAAGAAATTGATTATGATATAATCTACCTGAGGTGAAAATATGAAATTAAATAAAATGATTGATCACACTCTTCTTAAACCAGATGCAACTGCATCAATGATTGAGAAGCTTTGTGAAGAAGCTCGCGAATATGATTTCGCATCCGTGTGTGTCAACCCTTGCTTTGTTTCACTCGCAGCTAAATTATTAAAAGGTAGCGATGTTAAGGTTTGCACAGTTATTGGTTTCCCACTCGGAGCAACACTTTCTAGTGTTAAAGCATTTGAAGCTAGCGAAGCTATTAAAGCTGGCGCAACAGAAATTGACATGGTATTAAATATTTCTTGGGCAAAAGAACATAAATATGATGAAATTGCCAAAGAAGTAAATATGGTAAAGGAAGCATGTGGAAACATTTTGCTAAAAGTTATTCTTGAAACTTGCTTACTTAGCGATGATGAAATCATCGAATGTTCAAAAGCATGTGTTAAAGGAAATGCAGATTATGTCAAAACTTCGACAGGTTTCTCAAAAGGTGGCGCAACAACTCACGCAGTCAAACTTATGAGAGATGCTGTTGGACCAAATATTGGTGTTAAAGCTAGTGGCGGTGTGCACAATAAAGAAGAAGCACTCGCTATGGTTGATGCTGGTGCATCAAGAATTGGTGCCTCTTGCGGTGTTGCAATCGTAAAAGGTGAATAAAAATTAAATATTAGTTACGTTAGTCAGAAAGGAGATGAAAATAAATGCCTAAAACAGTCGTTCGTGAAAACGAAACATTAGATGAAGCACTTCGCCGTTTTAAAAGAAGCGTTAACAAATCTGGCGTACTCCTCGAAACACGCAAAAGAGAATTCTATCTCAAAAAAGGTCTTAAACGCAAAATGAAAAGCGAAATGGCTAGACGTAAAGCCTATTAATTTGTGCTTTGTAACATAAGTTAATCAAAATTGGGATGCTAAAAATTATAGCATCCCTTTTATTATGAAATTTTTGAATAAATAATCCTTATTTTTGTCTATAAGTATATTAGGAGATTGAATTATGGATTATTTTATTTATCAAAGTACTGAAAATGATTGTGGATTTACGTGCCTTAAAATGCTTTTAGCGGACTTAAACAAAGATAAGAAATACTTGTATCTTAGAAAGCCTAAAAAAAGCGATTGTTATACTTTTTACGATATTATCGAGCTTGCTAAAGCAAATAATGTTGTTTTAAAAGCTTATTCATACGAGCAAAATGATTTTAAATTTCCAAAAACACCATTTTTAGCTTTAATTAACGAAAAACATTTGGTTTTTGTTAAGAACATTACTAAAAGACACGTTTTTGTTTTTGATCCTGATAAAGGAAAAATAAAATATAAAAAAGATGAATTTCTAAAAATATTTTCTTTTAAGACACTTGAGATATATGAGCATATTCAGACAAATTGCCATGATAGTATTAAAAATAGAATTCTTCCTATAAGATTTAAAATCACAAAAATCGCTTTGACTTTATTACCATTTATATCGATTATAGTGGGGTTATTTTTTGTTAAAAGTGATTCGTTTGTTTTCATACCAATAATTTTCTTAACATTATTTGCTTTATTCGAATTAGTAGAAAAATGGTATATTTTCAAAGAAATAATTTTCTTTGACTATTTATATATTGATAAATATTTTTCTAAGCAAAACAAATTCGAAGATTACCAAAATTATTTGTCTTTTAAACAAAAATATTTTGAATTCAACAATTCTTTTATCGCTTCATCAGTTATGTCTGTTGTAATAATAGTGATCGCTATAGTTAATGATCCATTTTATTGTTTTCCGATTCTAATTATTCTATTAGTTCTTATTGGAAAAAAGGCTTTGTTCGCTAAAAAAGATAATTCGATAAAAGAAAAAATTTGTTTAGAAGAAAACAATTTCAAGAAAATACCAAACTATTTAAATGCCGAATCAGTTGGAAATGTGATGGAATCCGCTAATAACTTTGCATTTAGAAAAGCCGCTTTTAAAATTTTTATGACTTTTGTCATTATTATATTAAGCTTCTTGTTGATGATTTATACAAAAAACATCAGTGTTAATTATATTTTATTTAACTTCGGAATATTTTATTTGCTAATAGAACATTTTGAAATATTACTATCAGCAAGCGATAAAAGAAGTGAATTTGATAAAGAAAAAGTGAAATTTTTGTATAAGTGTTATTAAAAATAACTTATTGTGCTAAAATATAAATCTAAACATTATGGAACTAGATTTTGTTAACAATGAAAAAAAAGAATACGATAGCTATGAATGCATATTCAAAGCATTGATGGAAAAAACGTTTTCTCATTTGGCGATTAAATCTAATTATGTTGTCGATGTAACAATATGCGATAACACCTTTATTCATCAAATCAATAAAGATTATCGAGGAGTCGATCTACCAACTGATGTTATAAGCTTTGCTTTTTTTGATGACAAAGAGGAAAAAGCCAGCGATATTATCCCAACTTCTCTTGGAGAAATTATCATTTCATATGAAAAAGCAGAAGAACAAGCAGTTTTATACGGACATACTGTTAAAAGGGAAATGTCATTCTTGTTTGTTCACGGCCTTCTTCATTTATTAGGCTATGATCATATGAAAGCTGAAGATGAAAAAATAATGTTTGGGTTACAAAATGAAATTCTAGGAGGCCACAACATGGAAGTAAAAGAACTTGTCAATAAAGCAATAGAAGCGAGAAAATTGGCTTATACACCCTATTCTCATTTTAAAGTAGGCGCGGCAATATTATGCAAAGATGGAGAAGTTTTTCTTGGTGCAAATATCGAAAATTCATCATATCCACTTTGTATGTGTGCAGAGAGAAACGCCTTATATAATGCCTATTTACACGGAAAGACAAAAGATGATTTTGTCGCCCTTGCTTTAGCAGCTGATACAGAAGGACCTTGTTCGCCATGTGGTGCATGTAGACAAGTTATCTCTGAATTATTCCCAAGCAAAGCACCAATATATATGGCTAATTTAAAAGGAACAATTCAAGAAACAAACGCAAAAGAACTTCTTCCATTTGCGTTTTCTGGCGATGATTTAAAATAATGAAATCAGGTTTTGTTGCAATTATCGGAAAGCCAAATGCTGGCAAATCAACTATTTTAAATGCTCTTCTTGAACGCGATATAGCCATTGTCACAAACAAGGCTCAAACAACAAGAAATGCAATTAGAGGCATTTATGACGATGGAGAATACCAAATTGTTTTTGTTGATACTCCTGGTATACACAAAGCTCGTCATTCGCTTGGAAAAATAATGAATCAAGATGCTTTTGATTCTACAAAAAATGTAGACGCAATCGTACTTGTTGTTGATGCATCAAAGAAATTTAACGAAGGCGATAGAGTCATTATGAACGCAATTCATAATGATGTACCTTTATTTTTAGTTATTAATAAAATCGATTTGATGAGACTTCCTGAAATTGAAGAAGTGAAGAAAATCTATTCTCAGGCTTACCCAAAAGCAAAACTAATTGAAATGAGCGCTATTGAGAATTTCAATATCGAAGTATTGTTAGATGAAATTAAAAAGATCATAAAAGATGGTCCAAGATATTATCCTGAAGACGCAATAAGCGATAAAGATGCAGCTTTTTATGTTTCTGAAATAATTCGCGAGAAACTTTTAAAATATTTAAAAGAAGAAGTTCCACACGAATTGGCTGTTCGCGTAGATAATATCGAACATAAAAAAGATGAAGTTTATATTAAGGCAACTATCATTGTTGATCGAGAATCACATAAAGGTATTGTAATCGGTAAAGGCGGAAAAATGATTCGCATGATTGGGACTAAGTCAAGAAAAACACTTGAAGAATACTTCAATAAGCATATATTTCTTGAGTTATTTGTCTCTGTAAAAGAAGATTGGATTAATAATCCAAGAATACTTAAAGAACTCGGCTATAAATAATGTTTGAATTTGATGGCATAGTAATAAGAACTACTCCTTTTAAAGACAATGATATGATGGTTAATGTTGTCTCAAACGAAGGAATAAAATCGTTTTTAGCGAAAGGTGTTTTAAAATTAGAAAGCAAAAATGCGCCAAGCATTCAATTGATGAATAAATCGCATTTTCAACTTTCAAAAGGTAAAGATGGATTCACTTTAAGAACCGGAACTATATTAAACTCACTTTTAAACAACGATTCTGAATTCAAATTACTTGTAGTGGTTAATTTGCTATGTGAATTATCGTCCAGAATTATTGTTACTAACGAAGATGCGATCAATATTTACCCATTTTTAGAAAAAAGCCAATCTTTATTAGCATCTAAATTTAACCCTTTAACAATCGGTTTATATTATTTTGCTCATGTTTTAAAAGAAACTGGCTATGGCTTGAATGTTGATTGTTGCCAAAAATGCGGCAAAACAACCCAAATAACCGCTGTTAGTTATATTGATGGAGGATTTATTTGTCAAGATTGTTTCGACGGCTTAAATGGCACAAAATATTCATCGCTTGAACTTAAAATAATACGACAAATTTTTAAATCAGATATTAACTCCTTTTGTTTGCATACTTTCGATGATACTGTTTGCATTAAATTAATAAACGATTTATCTGTTTTTTTGGAAATGCAGTTAAATATTAAACTTAAATCAGTTAAAATGCTTCAAACTATCTAATTAGTTCACTTATAATAGGTTGACAAAGCATACTTTAATCAATAAACTTTTTGATTGTTTTAGAGGTAATTTATGGAAAAGAAATTTGACGAAATAGTTAATCACTTAATTACAAGTGGTTTTGTTTACCAAGATTCTGAAATTTACGGCGGATTATCCAATTCATGGGATTTCGGACCTCTTGGAGTAGAACTTAAAAACAATATTAAAAAATTGTGGTGGGAAAAATTCGTTCGTGAATCACCAACTAATGTTGGTATTGATGCTGCAATATTAATGAATCCTAATGTTTGGAAAGCGACTGGACACGTTGCAACATTTACAGATCCTTTAATTGATTGCAAAGAATGTCATGCAAGGCATCGTGCTGATGAACTTATTGAAGCGACACATCCTGAAGTTGATGTTAATGGCATGACAAGCGAACAAATGATTAAGTTTATTCGTGATAACAAAGTTAAATGTCCTGTTTGTGGCAAATCTAATTTTACAGATATTCGACAATTTAACATGATGTTCAGAACACATATTGGAGTAACAGAAGCAAGCGAAAGTTTGGTTTATTTAAGACCAGAAACCGCACAAGGTATGTTTGTTAACTTCAAAAATGTTCAAAGAACAACTAGAAGAAAAATACCTTTTGGTATTTGTAATATTGGCAAAAGTTTTAGAAACGAAATCACTCCAGGAAACTTTATTTTTAGAGTTAGAGAGTTCGAACAAATGGAAATGGAATTCTTCTGTAAGCCTAATACTGATCTTGAATGGTTTGCATATTGGAAAGATTACGCTCTTAAATTTATTGAAAGCTTAAACATTAGCCAAGAAAATTTAAGATATCGTGACCACGAACCTGAAGAACTTGCTTTTTATTCAAAAGCAACAACAGATGTTGAATACAAATTCCCATTTGGATGGGGCGAAATACTTGGTGTAGCTGATAGAACTGATTATGATCTTAAACGTCATATGGCTGCAAGTGGTGAATCTCTTGAGTATTTAGATCCTGAAACAAATGAAAAATATGTTCCTTATTGTATTGAACCATCAATGGGTGTTGAAAGAATTTTCTTGATGGTAGCATGCGAAGCATATGATGTAGAACAACTTGAAAAAGATAGTCGCGTTGTTATGCACTTTAAGCCATGTTTAGCGCCTTATCTTGCTGCTGTTTTGCCATTGAGCAAACAGTTGGGCGGACAAGCTAAAGAGCTTTTAAGTAAATTGAATAAGCACTTCTCAGTAACTTATGATGAAACAGGTTCAATTGGTAAACGTTATCGCAGACAAGACGCAATTGGAACACCTTATTGCATAACTGTTGACTTCGATACAGCTAATGATAACGCAGTCACAATCCGTGATAGAGACACAATGGAACAAATTAGATTGCCAATTGAAAAAGTAAGAGAATATCTATTAGATAAAATTGAATATTAGTATTTAT
>JBNMLE010000046.1:0-6619 GCA_050874705.1 Bacilli bacterium | reverse complement strand
ATTAAAAGAAAGGTATAAACTAAAAATTGCCTTTTTTTATAAAAAATTATGTTTTTAATATTAGATAAATTAGTAAGGGCTTACTGTAAAAGCGCAAAAGGAGCTAAAAATGAAAATTAGTGAAAAGATCAAAAAACTTCGCATTGAACACAATTTATCTCAAAACGATTTAGCTAGAGAACTCAATGTAACTAGAGTTGCTGTATCTAAATGGGAATTAGGAAAATCTCTTCCTACAATTGATAATTTGCGTTTGATTGCAAATCTTTTCAATGTTCAACTTTCTGACCTTGTCGATGAAAATGAAAGCGAAGAAATAGCAAACGTAGAAAATGATGAGCAAAACGAAGAAAATGATGAGCAAAACGAAGAAAATGTTTCTGAACCTGAAGCCATTCCTGTGAAGGCCGAAAAAGTAAAGAAAGAAAACATTTTCAAAAGAATTTACGGAAATGTGTCTAAAGGATGGATTATTGGACGTGCATTAAGTTTAGTTGGTATTGGTGTTTTAATTGCTGGTGTTAGCATTGGAACAAAATACGCAAACGATTATAGTTCACAACTAACCGCGTATCTTTGCCCACCTATTACAGATGAATCAAAAGTTAATGAGGCTTTAACTGCCGGTAAAGATTTTTCTAAAAAGATTTTGCTTGAAGGAGCTGCGCTTCTTAAAAATGATAATGATGTACTTCCTTTATCTAAAACAGATGACAAAAAAGTTAATGTTTTCGGTTATGGATCAGTTGACTGGTCTTATGGTGGTATTGGTAATGGATGTTCAGGACAAGTTAGACCTGAAGACAATGATCCAAACTCTGCAGTTGATTTAATGAAAGCCTTAAAACGTTATGGCATTCAAACAAATACAACAATTCAGGATTTCTATCGCAGTTGGTGCGAACCTGTCAATTTAATTAATAATCCAAATGAAATTGATAGAAATTTTGCTTCAACATTGAGAGAACCACCTTTAAGTGCATATTCTTCTGAATTATTAGAAAACGCAAAAGAATATTCTAATGTTGCGATTGCAGTGCTTTCTCGCACATGTTATGAGAACAGCGACCTTCCTAATACTCAACGCAAAGTTGGTCCAGGTATGAGTGAAGATAATTCGAAACATTATCTTGAAATCTCTAATGAAGAACAAGAAATGCTCACTTATTTAGGTGAAAACTTTGAAAAAGTCGTTGTTATTGTTAACGCTGGAAACATGATGGAACTTGGTTTCATGAATACAATTCCTGGATTAGACGCTTGTGTTTATGTCGGTACAACAGGAACTCAAGCTGCTGAGTCTATTCCAAATTTACTTTGGGGCGATACAGCATTTTCAGGAAAATTAGTTGATACAATTCCTTATTCATTTGACTATTCTCCTGCATCATATTCAACTTGGTTTGGTTCAGGCACATACGCAGATGGCTCACACGGATGCGAATATATAGAAGGTATCTATGTTGGATATAAATGGTTTGAAACAGCTGATCATGAAGGAGTTTATGATAACGTTGATAACACCTCTCTTTATGGAGAAGGAGCAACGGGATATAACGGTATTGTTCAATATCCATTTGGTTATGGACTTTCTTATACAACTTTTGATTGGAAAATTGTTAAAACAGAACCTGAAATTGGTTCATCAATTGATGACAATACACAATTTTCTATCGATGTCGAAGTTACAAATACCGGTAGCTACGAAGGAAAAGATATAATTGAAACATATATAACACTTCCTTATACAAAAGGTGGTATTGAAAAAAGCTATGTCTCTTTAGTGGGATATACCAAAACTGATAATCTTATTCCAGGAGCATCACAAGTCGTCACAATTGACATTGATGCAAACGATTTCCTTTCATATGACTGTTATGATAAAAACCAAAATGGTTTCAAAGGATATGAATTAGAACAAGGCGATTATCAAATTAAATTAATGACTGATAGTCACAATATAAAACAAATTGATGGTAGTGATGCTATCTTAACTTACAAAGTTGATGAAACAATTAAAGTCGAAAACGATAAATATACTGGAACACCTGTTAAAAACCTCTTTACTGGTGAAGATGCGATTGACGGCTTCTCAGTTGATGGCTTAAAAGAAGGTAATGAAGTTCCATATATGTCTCGTAGTGATTTTGCACCTGATTATGCAATTCCAACTAGAACAAGAGAAATTTCTGGTCGTGCATTATATGATGAACAAATTAAGCAAATTGTTTACACTTCAGAAAAAGCTAAAGCATGGGATGAAGCAACAGTTGATGTTTTTGGAAATGAAGTTGATCAAACTAAGCCAACTTGGGGTGCAAATAACGGATTAAAAGTCGCTAATGAAAGTGGAATTCCAACTGAATTAGGACTTGCATTAGGAAAAGATTATAATGATCCACAATGGGAAGCTGTTTTAGATCAAGTGACTTATTCTGAAGCAATCAATTTAATGTCAAAATCTCCATCTGGTAACAAAGCAATTGGATCAATTGGTAAACCAAGACTTTTATGTTACGATTCAATCGTTCAAATCAAAGGTTTTGCTGGCTCTCCAAGAGGCACTGGAAATCCAACAACTATTATTTTAGCAATGTCATGGAACAGCAAATTAGCTTATGAATATGCAACAAATTTCGCAAACGAAATGAAAACACTTGGTGTTCAAGGCGTATTTGGTCCTGGTATCAATCTTCACCGTTCAGCATTTGGTGGCAGAAACTTTGAATATTTCTCAGAAGATCCATATTTAACTGGTGAACTTGGTTGCATCATTGTTAGAGGACTTCAAAACTATGGTAGAAGTGTTGAAATGAAACACTTTGCATTAAATGAACAAGAATCATGGCGTTATGGTTTTGCCACATTCCTCAGTGAACAAGCTCTTAGAGAAACATATTTAAGACCATTCCAAAGAGTAACACAAGAAACAAACTTATCTGCTATGATGTCTGCATTTAACCGCATTGGAACTCAATGGGTTGGTGGCAGCCAGGCTTTAATGACAGGCGTTTTAAGAAATGAATGGGGCTTTAAAGGATATGTTGATACCGACTGGACAACTGGTATTATTGGCACACCTGATGAACAACTTAGAGCAGGTGGAGAAATGGGTATGGCACAATCACTTGGTGAATCAATTTCTTATGATTATAGCCAAGGCGCGACAAGTGGTCGTTTCCAAAGAAGATTAAGAGAAGGTGTTAAGAATGTTCTTTATGGATGGTTATCACCAAAATATCAAGAAAGCATTTATAAACCTTCCGCTGATGAAAAAGTATCAACATCATTTACAATTCAATCATGGCAATGGTGGCAACCTGCTCTTGTAGGTGTTAATTGCCTCGTATATTTTGGTTCAGCAATTTGGCTTGCTTGCTTATTTATTCCAAGCAAAAAACCTGATTTAGAACCTCAAAATAAAGATACTAACAAGGAGAACAATTAAATATGAAAAGCAAAAAAATGTCTTTAATTAAAGGTATCTCCATTGGTGTGATATCTTTATCAATGGTCGCTACTGTTGGTGCGGTATTTGCTGCTTCTTATTCAAGCTGGCAAGACTATTACAATAGAATGCTTGAAGAAAAAGAAAATTATGAAAAAGAGCACGCACCTGAAGTAACAACAATGACAGGTATTTCTGTTAAAATCAAAGATGGCGTTGGGTTCTTTAAAAATGGTAAAGCAAGAGCTATTAAATCTAACTTTGTTGTTGAAGGACTCTATACAATTGGTAACGAAGTAACAAAACGTGATTACTCTGAAGAATTATCTGCTGATGCATATGAATTAGTGGCCCCAGAAGATTTTACTGAAAATGGTGGCGAATTGACTTTCCATTATGTTCAAAAAGAAGTTGAAAAAGACGAAAACGGAAACGCTAAAGTTGATGCAGATGGAAACGAAATTGAAAAAATTGTTTATGATTTCAGCCAAACTTTAACAATTGATCTTGCTGATGTTAAACCTCAAACAATCATAATCAAACATAATCCATATATTGTGGCATATGAAGAAGGCGAACGTTTTAATTCCGATGGACTTGCTGTTGATATCATCAACAATGATGGTAGTGTCTATACACAAAATCTCGATTTAAGTAGATTATCATTCGCAAAAGCAAAACTAAATGTCGATATGACAAGCGTTGAAATGTCATTTAAATATGGTGAAGGAGAAGAGGATATAATTTATGGTGAAGTACCAGTTAAAGTTTATTCCTCTGATGAATTCACCAATGGCGAACTTGAATCATTAGAAGTTATTTCTGATGGAGTCTTAGAAGTTGGCGAAACATTATCTAGTTTCAAACCAACTGTCTATGCAACTTATTCAAGTGGAAATCGCTTATTGCTCGATGAAACACAATATAAGATCAGTGGACCAAGCGATGTAGCAGAACTTGGTAAAAAATATTTTGTTACTATTACATCAAACGAAAATCCAAACATTTCTTCACGTTTATCATTAGTAACTGAAAAGAATATTTCACCAATACAAGCAAAATTAAGTGGTGCATCAGTTTATGATGGATACGCTAAAGACTTTGATAATAATGATTATATTGAATTCACATATAATTCAACAAAAGCGGAAACAATTAGTTTGTCTGTTGATATGTCAAATGGTTATTTTGATTACACAAGCGACCAATTTGTTACAAAAACAGTCAACTTTAATGACTTTGCTTACTTGTCTGTTAATGGTTTAGTAAAAGATACTTCATATACATTCCAAGGCGGAGCAGCATTTAAGTCTATTTCTGATGCCTATACAAGTTTCCAAACTGTTGATTTAGGTGCTTATTCAATTAATGAAGGTGAAAACAAATTTAGAATTTCCTTCAAGGAAAGCAACACTGATAAAACATCAGCATTTGGCTTATATTTAGCGGGTGCTATTTCTAATTTACATATTCTTCCTGCAACATCTTCTACAAGTAATGTTGACTTTGGTGAATATATTAAAAATAATGAAACACTTTCTCTTGGTGCTAGTAAAACACTTGGATGGAGCGATACAAAAGGATGGGTATATGCAGCCGCAACTGATGGAGCTTATACATATTTTGTTACTCGTGCTCCTGGAACCAAATTAGCTCGTGTTGAAAAATATGATCTTGAAACTAAACAACGCATTGCTTCAACTATTTCCTTTACTTTAATAGATGATGAAACACATTGCCCATTGTTTGTTAAAGATGGTTATGTTTATACAATGGACACTAACGGCATTTTCATGAGAGTTTCAACTTCATTTGATGGAGATAGCGTTGCTAAATTTGAACCAGTTCCTGGTATGAAATTTGAAAATGTTACAAATTTAAAAACAATTAGATCTGTTTACTTCAATAGCAAAGATAGACAATATGTTGTTGTTCAAGATAATGGTTTGTTCTACTATGACGTTAATGGAAATTATTTAACAAATGGTAAGAATTTCAAAAATGGTTTCAAAATCACTGGTGATAATAACTTCGTTTATATTTTAACTGAAAAAGCCAATGGCAATATTACTCCTAGTGTAGGTGTTTATAACTATAATGGTGATTTAGTTAAGAGCTTCAAGATAAGTAACAGTGCAGATATAATGGAAATGAGTAGCGCAGACATAGGTTCTAGCAATATTCAATTCTTCTTATCAATGAATGGTAATTTCTATTTCAGCGCTCTTCGTTGGAAAGGAAGTAACTCTTCAAGCTTGTATCAAGTTACATGTGGTGAACAAACATCAGTCGAAGTTAAAGAAAATATCGGCCTATACGAATACATTTCTAAATGTGAAAAAGCAACCAAAGACCCTGTTTACAATACTTCGTTGTTCTCTAACAGCGTTATTGAAAAACAATTGAGTATGTACGCCCACGGCATTTGCTCTGATAGTGAAAATATTTACATCACAACAAATGGAGTCGATGGTGCAACAGTTGTAAAGAAATTTGATATCGCCACAGGCGCATATTTAGGTCAAAGTGCCTCATTTGTAAGAGCTGATATATGGGCAAACTCTGATTATCTAATGTATAAAGATGAATTGGTATACATATTCAGCAATGATGGAGTAAGATCTGTTAATAGAAATGATTTCTCATTAGATGCCGATGCTCCATTAACCGAAAACGCTTTTAGCATTGAAGGATTATCAGGTTTTAAAGCTGGAACTTATAATTCAACATTAAATAAGATGGCTATAATGACTTCTGGCAAATTAAATATTGTCGGCGGAAAAACATTAACAGTTGAAAAGAGTGTTTCCGCGAAAAACGGATTAGGCATGGCTTGCGATGCAAATTACATTTATGTCTTCTTTGAAAGAAAAGAAGCTAATGCAACTGCACAATTCTCTGTCTATGATTGGTCTGGAAATTTAGTTAAAGAAAATATGCTTATTTCTAATCTCTCATCTGGTATTGACGCAAATAACAATATCCAAGGCATGACATGTGAAAATGGTGTGTTCTATTTCTTTGTTTCTAGATGGACCGCTAAAAGCCAAGTAGCTAAAGTAACATTAGATACATCAATTTTCTAAAAATTATTCTAATTACAATAAGAAGCGCGTTAACAAAAAACGCGCTTTTTATATGGATTTTTTCAAATGTTAATTAGATAATTAT
>JBNMLE010000045.1:0-7109 GCA_050874705.1 Bacilli bacterium | reverse complement strand
TCTAATATGTGTCTTGGCATTCAATCGTGGCGGAGGAAAAGGGATTTGAACCCCTGCATAGCTTGCGCCATCTATCGGTTTTCGAAACCGACCCCTTCAACCACTTGGGTATTCCTCCGTTGCGACTAATTATAACACAATTGAATCTTTTAACCATAATTAACATCATAATGTGATTAAATCGTAGATTTGTTCTCTTTATAGGTAAAATCTTTGTTTGTATATTAAAATGCTATTTTGTATAATCTAGGTATGATTTTTTCGGATTTTATTATTGATGATAATATATTGCTATCAATAGGAATTATATTTCTTTGTTCAGTAATTGTGTTTGTAACAATCACTTTTATTATTTCCTTTCAAAATGAAAAGAAATTTGACAAATTAATTAAAGAAGCAACAAATTCTTTAAGAGTGTATGTTATCGATTTAAAAAATGATCGTGTTTATTATTTCAATCGCATCAATTTAAGAGAAAGAAAAGTACTTAACGTTGCCGATTTTTATAATCATTTCGCAATCAATGAACGCGATGAAATTATGAATTGGATTAATTCTCTTTTAGAAAAAGAAAAAGATAATGAAACGCCATTAATGAAAGAAGCACATATTCCTTCTAAAACTAAGAAAAAAATGTTTCTATCGTTGCTTCAAGTTGAAAAGGTCGACTATAAGAAATCATTAATTTTTATTGATAGTTATTTATTAAAAACAAACACAAATAAAAAATTAAAAACAAAAGACGCTCTTGTTACATTTGCAACAGTAGAGCAATTTAATAAACTTCTTTTAAACAACAATACCACCAAGGGAATGACGTTTATTTTTAATTTTTATAATCGTAGAAATCCGGATGAAGAAATATCTCATTTAGTATTTGCTCAATTAAAAAATATTTTTGCATCACACATAACTCAATATAAGCAAATGATCGAATATGGAAATCATCAAATTATCGTAACTGATTTAAAGGCCTCTCATAGAGCCGCTATTATGCAATTTATTACGCTTTTAAAAAGCGAAGTTAATACATTTTTAATGATATCTTCCCTCCTTGAAAATATATCATTTACTATTGCGGCAGTGGAAAATAAATTCTTCTTCAATGAACCTGATAAATTGCTAAACACATTAGTTTCATTATCTGAAACTGCAGTGGAAGAAAATGTCGCAACTGTTTGGTACGAAGAAGGAAAGGTTGTCTCTCATACTGATGATAATGAAGCCTATCGTACTGAAGTTGAACGCATCATTAGAGATAAGAAATTAAAATACTATTTCAGACCGATTTTTGATTTGGAAAGAATGCGTGTTTTAGGTTATCAAACTTTTGCGGAGCCTCAAGATTCATTCTTTGGTTCGATTAAGGAATTAAAATCTTATGCTGTAAGAACAGAAGATGATAGAGCTCTTTTTGCAACAATCGCAAGAAATACTATTACTCGTTTTTCGCAAGAAAAATCAAGCGATGATTTAAGGTTATTCCTTCCTATAAATAACTTTGAGAAGAATTATGTAAATAGAACTCTTTCGCATATTCAAAATATTAAAAATACACATGTTGTATTAATTTATAGCGAACAAGAATTATGTGATCTTCCAAAAGACAATGATGATGTGGTGGTTACTGAAATTAGAACCTTTAAATCAAAAGGATATGAAGTTGCTCTTGAACTAAATGATAATGATTTAACTTTATCATCTTCAATTTATGAGTCCTTTGATTTCTTTATGACGGATGTTGATTCTAATTTAAGTTTGAATGACAAATCCGCTCAAAAGTCATTGATAAATTTTAGAAATTTAATTGAAAAACTTCTCAAATATCATAAACCTATTATTACCACTAACGTTTCATCGTGGAATGGAGTAGAATTGATGGATAAGCTTGGTATTACGCTTATAAGCAGCGATGCTATTTCACCAATGGATGAAAATATTCTTCCAATTCCTGCAAAAAGCATTATGAAAATAAAGAATCTTAAAAACTATTAAGGAGAAATTCTATGGCTAATAAAAATGAATCAATCACAAGACAAGAAGACAACTTTGCTCAATGGTACACTGATGTATGCCTCAAAGCTGAATTAATGGATTATTCATCCGTTAAAGGTTTTATTGTTTACCGTCCATATGGATATGCAATTTGGGAATTAATTCAAAAATACATGGATCAAAAATTTAAAGATGTAGATGTAGAAAATGTCTACATGCCTTTAGTTATACCATCATCACTTTTCCAAAAAGAAAAAGACCACGTTGTTGGTTTTGCTCCTGAAACTTTAGTGGCCACTAAAGGTGGAAAAAATGATCTTGAAGATCCATTAATTATTCGTCCAACAAGTGAAACACTTTTCTGCGAACATTTTGCAAAAATTATTAAATCATATAGAGATTTACCAAAACGTTACAATCAATGGTGCTCGGTTGTTAGATGGGAAAAAACTACAAGACCATTTTTAAGAGGTTCTGAATTCCTTTGGCAAGAAGGTCATACAATGTATGAAACAGCAGAGGAAGCGCGCAAAGACGCATTAAGAATGCTTGAAATATACGATTCTGTTGGCCGTGATTTATTAGCGATTCCTTTTGTAAAAGGTATTAAAACAGATAAAGAAAAATTTGCCGGTGCCGAAGAAACTTATTCTATTGAAGCTCTTATGCCTGATGGAAAAGCATTACAAAGCGGAACAACTCATTTCTTTGGAAATGGATTTGCTAAAGCTTTTGGCATTCAATTCCTTGGAAGAAATAATAAACTTGAAACTCCTTATCAAACAAGTTGGGGCGTATCTACAAGATTATTAGGTTCAATTATAATGGTTCACGGAGACGATAATGGTTTAGTTCTTCCTCCATATGTTGCTCCAACACAAGTTGTTATTATTCCAATTCAACAAAAGAATCCTGATGTAATGAAAAAAGCACAAGAAATTTATGCACTTTTAAAGAAAAATGGAATTCGTGTGAAACTCGATGATAGCGATCATACACCAGGATGGAAATATTCTGAATATGAAATGAAAGGCGTACCTCTTCGCATTGAAATTGGTCCAAGAGATCTTGCCAATCATGTTGTAGTAATTGCTAAAAGAAACGATGAAACAAAATTAACAATTAATGAAAATGAAGTTGTTGAAAAAGTACCAATGCTTCTTGAAACAATTCACAAAGGAATGTATAAAAAAGCATATAAATATTTACTTGAACATACAACTGAAGTTCATAGCTTAGAAGAATTAAAAGAAATTCTTGATCGTGGTGGATACGCTAAAGTTATGTGGTGTGGCGATAGAGAATGCGAAGATAAAATTAAAGAACTTTATCAAGCAACCGCTCGTTGTATACCATTTGAACAAGATGAATTTGGTGACACTTGCCTAGTATGTGGTAAGAAAGCTAAAAAAGTTGTATTCTTTGCAAGAGCTTATTAATAAAAAAATAAACCTCATTACAATATATGAGGTTTTTTTATTCGAATTTTTCTAATATTTTGTCAAAATCATTTGATAAAGGATAATTATTTATATCGTTTTTATTTATAAAAAAGACTTTACCTTCTTTTGAAGATTTAATTTGTCCTTTATATGAATTTGCTTTAAATAATATTGAAAAATGACGGACATTTTCTTCGTTCCATTCTATATAGCCAACGCAAATAGGGGAAATTATTTGAAGTCCAGTTTCTTCTTTCATTTCACGGATGCATGAGTCAATAATATTTTCATTATCTTCAACATGACCTCCAGGAAGAGTTAACCCAGGCCAGTCATTCTTGATGCGATTTTCAACAAGGTATTTTCCATCCTTGTCTATTACAAGGCACATAGTTGTTAAAATTATTTTTTTCATATATTATTTTGCTTTTTTAAAGTGAATGGTTTAGTCCATTTTTTTGTTAAATAAAATACTATTACCATAATAAGCGAAAAAGCGGTAGATATACAATATGCAAGTCCAACAATATACATACTTTCATTTAAAACTAATGCAAAGATAAGCGCAACAGGAACTCTTACAAAAAATGTAACTGCTAAATTCTGAGCCATAGAAAATAAACTATGACCAGAACCAATGAATATAGCATTAATTGGAAAAACAAATATACATACAAAAATATCAAGTGATGTTGATCTAATATAAGGAGTTGCTATTTCTAGAGCCTCTTCTTGATTTCCTGCGAAAATAGAGGCGAGTTCTTTTGGAAATAATTGGCACATTAGTCCGATGATTCCGCCTAATACAAAAGAAATTATTAATCCAAAATACATATATTTTTTTACTCTATCAACTTTATTAGCACCCATATTTTGCGCAGTTGCAGTGGATACTGCCGCTCCAATAGCGCTTAATGGAGCAAAACCAAAACTAGTAACTCTATCTGTAATTCCAACTGCAGAAGTATATGCAATTCCTCTTGTGCTAACAGCGGCTAAAATAATTGCAAAAGAAACAACAACAAGGCCGTCTTGAATAGCAACTGGAAGCCCACTTTTAATAATGTCGATAAGATATTCTTTATCTAGTTTGAAATTAAAATTCATTTTATATGGGAGTTTTCTAGTTAATAAAACGATTAAAGATATCACAAAAGCGATTATTTCGCCTAATGTTGTAGCAATTGCCGCTCCTGTTGCACCTAGTTGAAAGACTATAACAAATAGTGCATCTAAACCAATATTAGAAGCAACTCCAATAAGTAAAATTGTAAATGGAATAAATGAATTACCTAAACCTCTTAATATTGCGCATATACCCATATATCCAACATAGAAAGGAATTCCAAAAATAAGTATTAAAAGATATATTCTTGTAATATTTTGTGCTTCTTCTCCATCAATTTTCATCCAGGAAACTATTGGATAAAATAATGCAAGCATTAAAACAAAAAGAAAAATAGCTATAATTGAGAAATATAAAATAAATGTTTTTGTAACATCACCTATTTTCTCACTTTTTGCACCAAAATGTTTTGCAATGACAACTGTTCCACCAGTAGTAAGTCCGGCAATGATGGAATTTATAGCAAACATAACAGTTGTTCCGCTACTAACAGCGGCGCTATCAACCATATTGCTATATTGTCCAATGAAAAATAAATCAACAGCAGAATAAAGAGAATTTAAAAAATATGAAATAAAAAATGGAAGCGTAAATATTATTAAGTTTTTAAATACGTTTCCAACAGTTAGATCAATTTCACCAAATAATTTCTTCATATAAAATAAAAGACATCAAACGATGTCATCTAATGGCGGAGCAGAGGGGATTCGAACCCCTGCACCAGTTACCCGATCTAACGGTGTAGCAAACCGTCCCCTTGAGCCTCTTGGGTACTGCTCCAGTAAATGTAATTATATCATTATTATTTTTTTATTCTATAACAACTTTTTTATTTTTGTGTTATTTGAGAAAAAAGTCAACAATATTTTATTAATACATTAAAAGTGGTCTTTTTTTCTCATCTTATTTATAAGATAATATAAATATGAATTTTGTTGATATATTATCTAATTTGTCAGTTGGCTCATACATTTGCTTTGGAATTTTTGTTATAGCTTCAATTATCCAACTTGTATTTGCGTTTTTAGAAAAAGAAAAATATCGTCGCATTGAAAAACCATTTTGTCTTCTCTCATTAGCAATTTTCGCTTTAGTTTGTTTCCCAACTAGACCTCTTATTTATGTTGGAGCGTTTCTTGGAATGATTGGAGATGTGCTAGTTATTATCAAAGATAAAAAATATTTTGCTTGGGGAGTTCTTTCATTTTTCTTTGGGCATCTATGTTATATAGCACAACTTATTATTTTCATGGCGAGTAAAAACGCTGATATATATTTATATTTCATTCCTGTTATTTGTTTTGTTATTTTTTATTTGGTGCTATTTTTCCCATTCAAAAAATTTGCAAGGCATATTCCAGAGCAATTAGGAATGGCGCTTTATTATGCGACATTATTTACATTGCTTCCATTTACAATTGTTGCTTTTATATCTACTGGGAGTTATATATTTTTAGGAATTATCGGTGCTTCATTTTTCGTTATAAGCGATTTAATTATTCTTTACACAAAATATATTAAAAAATTTAAAAGATATGACTTTTATATAATGCTTACATATTTAATTGCACAAGCATTAATAATTCTCTCTTTATTATTCGTGGTAATGGATTTAGGTTTATGAAAAAAATTCGATGTTCTTACTGTGGTGAAATATTTGATGTTGATGAAGATAAAGAAATAGTTTATTGCCCAAAATGCTATAAAGATTTAAATGTGAATTCATCGCTAAAAAATCTAAGCAATTATGTTTCTAAGCATTTTTCTAATGCTTTATTAGAATTAAATGAAGCAACTGAATATCAAAAAGCAGTTCAAAATTTTCAAATAGTGCTCGATATTTATCCTAATGATATTGACGCGATTAAAGGCCTCATTCTTTCATCACTTTTATCATCAACAATAAGAAAATCTTTTATTAAAGAATCTCTTCACAATTTAATTAGATATAAAGACAAACTAGAAATTAATAATTTATCAATTGAGAACATTTTAGAATTTGTTAAAAAAATAAATGATTATTTAGATCAATATATCAAGGTAATGAAAGAAAGACTTTCAAGTGATGATCATTTTTATGAAGAAAAAGGTTTGTTGTTATATAAAAATGCATTAAAAGATGTCGTCGATTATAAAGAAGTCTTGGTTGATACATTTTTCAAAAATAGAAAACTTCCTCATAATGAAATAATTAATAAGAAAAAAATTGAACAGCAAATTAAATCTTTAAAAGATGAATATAAATTAAATATTGCAGTGGAAACTAATCCTTTATATAGGCTAGATACTGATATCAAAGAATGTTACATCGATGACAATGTTTTTCCTAATAATAAGAAATTATTTAAACAAAAAACAACATTTTTGGTGTTGTTTTTGATTTTTTTCTTAATAATGGTTATAGGAATTATATTGATATTTGTTCTCCCAAATAGATTGCTTATTGGTGTTCCATTAACATCTATTGGTTTTATATGTTCTTTAATATTCTTATTAATAGATATTTTAACTGTCAAAAAACTTAGTCAATAAATTTTTTATTTTTT
>JBNMLE010000044.1:0-7633 GCA_050874705.1 Bacilli bacterium | reverse complement strand
TTTTTATTGATATTGCCGATTCTTGTAACTTTAGGTAGTTGTAATAACAAAAAACAGTATGATTATAGTTCTTATTACGCTAAATATAATGTGCAATGTTCAGTTGATCTTTTTTGCTGGAAAGAATGGTTCCAATGGAATTCTTGTATTATAGAATTTGGTTCTATCGGTTATTTTTATCCAGAAGATGTTGTAGAATTCCAATATAATTTACCTTGTCCGCTTGAGACGATGAAGGAAATTATAAAAAAGAACAAAGAAGTTAATCCACAACAATCTTATATAATATACATTGTTGACAAACCGGCAAATGAAAAAAGATGTGATTACATGATTACCGAAAAAAATTACAATGAGCTTATGTACCTTTATAATTATTTAGAAATTGAACCGAAGGATTATGTCTTTGATGAAAGCATACATAAATAACAAAATATTTAATTTTTTAAAATTAACATAAAAATAATAAAAAACATTATAAGATAAGCGATATATTACATTTACTTTTTCAATTAAGAAATAGTAATAAATAGTCAACATATCGCTAATAATTTGATAAAATTATTTTAGTATGAAAAAGAAAATCAATTTAGCAATTATTAGTGGTGTTTCAGGAGCGGGAAAGACATATACTTTAGCCTGCTTTGAAGAAAACGGCTATCACATTATAGAAAATATTCCTTCATCACTTTTAAATAATTTGTTTATTGAATTTTTAAATAATCCTGAAAAATATCAAAAAGTTGCTTTGTCAATTAGTCTTGATGAGGCTAAAGAAGCATTTAATATTGCGTCAAAATTTAACGATATTGAAACAATATTTATTGGGCTTGATTGTTCAAAAGAAGTTTTACTTGAAAGATATAAATTATCACGTCGTATTCATCCTCTTCAAATTGATAATCGTCTTTCTTTAAGCGATTCTATCGATTTAGAAAAGGAAAAAATATCATTATTAAGAGATTTGTTCACGCATTATATTGATACATCAAAATTCTCTCTTGGAGATTTAAGAAATTTTTATTTAAATAATGTCTTTTCAATTAAATCTAACAAGTTAACTGTTAATTTTGTTTCTTTTGGATATAAAAAGAGCGTTCCACAAGATGTCGAATCAGTGTTTGATGTTAGAATTCTTCCTAATCCATATTGGGTTAATGATTTAAAAGAACTTAATGGATTAGATAAACCTGTTATAGATTACATAATGTCTTTTGATATTACGAAAGAATATTTAAATAAATTGATTTCATATTTAGACTATTATTTAAGCGAAGTATCAAAAGCCGGCAGAAGAATGATTACAATTGGAATTGCTTGTAGTGGTGGCCAGCATCGTTCTGTTATGGTAGCGGAGTATTTGAAAAAATATTATCAAAAGGCTTATAATACTTATTCAATGCATAGGGATTTAAAGAAATAAAATGCAAGCTAAAGTATCATTTACACAAAAAGTTAAAGAAGAAATCGCCTCCTTAGATCTAAGTGATGAAAGACTAAGAGCCGTTTTAGCGTCTTTTATTAAAATCAATGGTTCTTTATCAATTAACAATGGAAAAGAATCAATTTCTTTAAAGACTGAAAATGCAAAGATAGCTAAATTCATTTATCATGCGATTGAAAAAGTGTATGGAATACCATGTAGATTCACATATTCAAAAGCAATGAATTTTAAAAAGAGATTATTTTATAATGTTGTTATTGATGAAGCTGAATATATTATTTCCGATTTAGAAATTTCATTTTTAGATGGGAAAATTGCTAAAAATATTGTTTGTAACGATGATATGATCGCTGGGTATTTGTGCGGTGCTTTCCTTGCAAGTGGATCTGTTAATTCACCTAAGAAATCAAATTATCATCTTGAGATAGCTTTAAATGATGAAAACTACATGAAATGGTTTGCTAAATTATTTTTAAAACTCAAAAGCGGTGAATTTAATGTCAAAACTATTAAAAGAAGAAATCAATATGTTGTTTATTTAAAAAGAAGCCAACAAATAACCGAATTTCTTATTCTTTTAGGCGCTACAAACACGGCGCTTGAATTTGAAAATGTTCGCATTAGTAGGGATTTTTCTAATATTGGTAATAGATTAAGCAATCTTGATAACGCTAATTTTGCTAAAACAATGTCTGCAGCTAATAAACAAATAGAAGATATTAAAATATTAGATAAGATTGTTGGCATTGATAAAATAGAAAATGTTAAGCAAAGAGAACTAATGAAAATTAGACTTGAAAATGAAGATTTATCTCTTCAAGAAATTGCTGATAGATTAAGCGAAAAACTTGGAGCAAATGTTTCAAGAAGCAATGTTAATCATTTGTTTAGAGCAATTCATGAAAAAGCTCTTCAATATAAGGATTACTTAGATGAAATCAAATGAGCAATTAGGAATGCGGATTGCCTTTCTTAGAAAACAAAAAGGATGGTCTCAATTAACTCTTTCAATCGAAAGCGGTGTTAATAGAAATTATATTTGCGATTTAGAAAATGGTAGAAGAAATCCAACGCTTGATATTCTTGAAAGAATCGCGAATGCATTATCAATAAGTTTATCTGAGTTATTTAGAGGAATTGAATCAATACCAGGGATTTAATCCTCTTTTTTATATAAAAAAGTAAATTTTTATCGATTTAATCTTAAAAAAGCACTTTCAAAAATAAAAAATTATTGTCAACTATTGTAAATTCTATATAAAATATAATCGGCAATAAAATAAGGAGGACATTATAATGTCAGTTAAAGTTGCAATTAATGGATTTGGCCGCATTGGACGTTTAGCATTCCGTCAAATGTTTGGTGCAGAAGGTTATGAGATTGTTGCTATCAACGATCTTACTTCCCCAAAGATGCTCGCAAATTTATTAAAATATGACACCGCTCAAGGTGGATATGCTGGTGTATTTGGAGAAAACAAACACACTGTTTCTTCAAAAGAACCTGTCTTAGCAGAAGATAAAAAGACAGTATTGGTTCCTGGTTCAATCACAGTTGATGGAAAAGAAATTACCATTTACGCAGAACCAAAAGCACAAAATTTACCATGGGGCAAATTAGGTGTTGATGTTGTTCTTGAATGTACAGGATTCTACACATCAAAAGAAAAATCACAAGCTCACATCGATGCTGGTGCAAGAAAAGTTGTTATTTCCGCTCCTGCAGGAAAAGATTTAAAGACAATTGTCTATTCAGTTAACGAAAAAACATTAACAAAAGAAGACAATATCATCTCCGCAGCAAGCTGCACAACAAACTGCTTAGCTCCTATGGCAAAAGCTCTTAATGATTTATTCCCAATTCAATCTGGTATCATGACAACAGTTCATGCTTACACAGGTGATCAAATGATTCTTGATGGACCACATAGAAAAGGTGATTTACGCCGTGCTCGTGCTGGTGCAGCAAACATTGTTCCTAACTCAACAGGTGCTGCTAAAGCTATCGGACTTGTTATTCCTGAATTAAACGGAAAACTTATCGGTTCAGCACAACGCGTTCCAGTTCCAACTGGTTCAACAACAATCCTCATTGCAGTTGTTAAAGGCGAAGATGTTACAATCGAAAAGATTAATGAACAAATGAAAAAATGTTCAAGCGAATCCTTCGGTTATACAGAAGAACCACTCGTTTCAAGCGATGTTATCGGTATGAGATTTGGTTCATTATTCGATGCAACTCAAACAATGGTTACAAAAGTTGCTGATGGATTATTCGAAGTCCAAGTTGTTGCTTGGTACGATAACGAAAATTCATATACAAGCCAAATGGTCCGCACCATTAAATACTTTGCGGAAAAGTGCTAATTATTTAGTCTTATATCGGGCATCTAGAGCAATTTAGATGCCCCTTTATACTTTAAGGAGAAAAATTATGTTAACAGTTGATCAATTAAAAGATCTTAATAACAAAGTTGTTATCGTTCGTGTTGACTTTAACGTCCCATTAAAAGATGGCAAGATTCGCGATGATAACCGTATTAGAGCCGCTCTTCCAACTATTCAAAAATTGATTAGTGAAGGTGCACGCGTTGTTCTTCTTTCCCACTTAGGAAAAGTAAAACACAAAGAAGCTCCTGAAGTTGTTGAAGCTCAAAAAGCTAAAAACAATTTAGCAGTTGTTGCTCCAAGACTTTCAGAACTTTTAGGAAAAGAAGTCGCTTTCTCAAAAGATACACGTGGTGAAAATTTTGAAGAAGCTGTCAAAGCTCTTAAAGCAGGTGATGTCCTCCTTGTTCAAAATACACGTTATGAAAAAGGTGAAGAAAAGAATGATCCTGAACTCGCAAAAGCATGGGCAAAAGTTGCTGATGCTTATGTTATGGATGCCTTTGGTAGTGCACATAGAGCACATGCTTCCACATATGGAATTCCTGCTATCTTAAAAGAAGAAGGAAAACCAGTTGCTGCAGGTTATCTTGTTGAAAAGGAAATTGCAAACTTAATGAGATGTGTCGATGTTAAAGATTCTGACCGTCCATATGTTGCTATTCTTGGCGGATTAAAAGTTTCAGATAAAATCAAAGTTATCGATTCATTACTTAAAAAATGTGACAAGATTCTTATCGGTGGTGCAATGGCATATACATTTAAGAAAGCTCTTGGTCAAAAAACAGGCAATTCACCTGTTGAAGATGATCAACTTGATTATGCTAGAAAATGTTTACACGACGCCAACGGCAAAATCATCTTACCAGTTGATGCAGTTTGCACAGATGCATTTGAAAATTGGACAAGCAAAGTTATAACAAAAGAAGTTCCAGATGGTTTTGAAGGAATGGATATTGGACCAGAAACAGAAAAATTATTTGCTGACGAACTTGCTAATGCAAAAATGATTTTCTGGAATGGACCAATGGGTGTTTTCGAACAAAAAGATTTCGCTAATGGTACAATCGCAATTTGCAAAGCAATTGCTTCATTAAAAGATTGCTTCTCAGTTTGTGGTGGTGGCGATAGCGCAGCCGCTATTAAAGAATTCGGTTATAAAGATGCTTTCTCACACGTTTCAACTGGTGGCGGTGCCTCACTTGAAATGATTGAAAACGATGGACATCTTCCTGGAGTTGATATTTTAAAATAATTATGAGACGTAAATTATTATTCGGAAACTGGAAAATGAACAAGACACGTGAAGAAGCAAAAGCTTTTGCACGCGATTCAATTGAACTTGAAAAGTTCGCTCTTGCTCATGATATTGATATTGGTGTTGCTCCAACATTTTTATCACTTTGTGCTGTTAAAAAAATTAATCCAGATTTAACAGTTGCAGCACAAAACTGTCACTTTGAAGATCATGGTGCATTTACAGGAGAAATTTCAATTCCAATGCTTCTTGATCTTGGCATTAAATGGGTCATCATTGGTCACTCAGAAAGAAGAACTTATTTTGCTGAAACTAATGAAACATGCAATAAGAAAATTAAAGCCTTATTTGCTCATGACATGACACCAATTTATTGTGTTGGTGAAACACTTGAACAATTTGAAAGTGGCAAAACAAAAGATGTCATCAAAGAACAAGTCAAAGTTGGTCTTGATGGACTTGATAAAGATAAAGTTGCCAATATGGTCATTGCTTATGAACCAGTTTGGTCAATTGGTACAGGCAAAAATGCTTCTAAAGAAATTGCTGAAGACATTTGTGGATATATCCGCGAACTTGTCAAAGAAATGTATGGTGAAGCAAGTGATACTGTCCGCATTCTTTATGGTGGAAGTGTTAAACCAGAAAATGTTCACGATTATCTTTCAGAAGAAGATGTTGACGGAGCTTTAGTTGGTGGTGCTTCACTTAAAGCTGACTCATTTAGAAAATTAATAGAAAACACAATTAAATAAAAATGGAAGAAACAAGAAAACTTCAAACATTGGTAACCGCTAAATTTATGGGAATTGTATTCCTATATATGTTTATTGCGTTATTCATTACTGCAGGTGTCTCGGCCTTGGTTGGATATTTATTTACAACTATTTGGCCAATTGATTATTCAGATAATACTTATTTAATTTATCTAATAACATTAATTGTTTCTGCAGTATTGATGGTTGGTGTTAACATTTGGTTTTCATTCGCGGGATATCGTACAAAAGGTGGCCTTTACATTCCTTTTGCTATCTATTCAATACTGATGGGAGTGCTTGTTTCTTCATTTACTATGTTTGTCGACTTTTATGTCTTAGCATTGTCATTTGCTATGACATGTCTTGCATTCCTTATAATGGCATTAATAGGAATTCTTTCAAAAGGAAATATTAATTTCTTATTAATTGTTGCATTAGGAACTTTAAGCGGTGCATTATTCATCGGAATTATGAACTGGGTTTGGTATTTATTATTCCCTTCATTATTCGATGTCACATATCTAATTATTGAATTTTCAATATTTGTTGTTGTGATGCTTATAACCGCAGTCGACGTATGGAGAATTAAACAAATTGTTTTGCGCGGTGAAGCAAACAATAATCTTGCTTTGTATTGCGCATTCAATTTGTATGTTGATTTTATTAACATATTCATAAGAATACTTTCTGTTGTTGCTTCTTCTAAGAAAAGAAAATAACAAGAAATCATTAAACGCACTTAACGGTGCGTTTTTCTTTATGTGCATGCATATACGTGTATAATATAAATAGATAATAATGGAGGAATAAAAAAATGAAATTCTTTAAATGCAATATATGTGGAAACATTGTTGAGATGGTTGATGATAAAAATGGAAAGCTTAGCTGCTGTGGAAAAGATATGGTAGAACTTATTCCAGGCTCTGTTGATGCATCAATGGAAAAACATGTTCCAGTTATTGAAGAAAAAGATGGAGAAGTAATAATCAAAGTTGGTGAAGTGCCTCATCCAATGCTTAATGAACATTATATTGAATGGATTGTTGTTCATACTGATCAAGGATTTTATAGAAAACATTTAAAACCAGGACAAGAACCAATGGCAAAATTTGCTTTACTAAATAATGAAATAGTCCTTTCAGCCTATGCTTTTTGTAATCTTCATGGCCTTTGGAAAAAAATTTCATAAATGTGCTTGATTTATTTCTTGGCTATCATATAATAATACAAGCCCCAAACGAGGGGCTTTAAAAAAAGTTAACATCTTCTAAAAAATATTGAAAAAAGATGTTGACATTAAAAATAGCTTAGTGCTATGATTATCCAAGTGCATTTCCGAAAAGGGAACTAGAGTACACGAGAGTGTAATGCACAAATTGATCTTTGAAAACTGAACAGATGTACAAGAAACATTAACGTCAATTTTTTAAAACAATAAAACCAGATTTATATTGAACTAAGATAAAACTTTTTGAGAGTTTGATCCTGGCTCAGGATGAACGCTGGCGGCGTGCCTAATACATGCAAGTCGAACGGGGTGTAGCAATACACCTAGTGGCGAACGGGTGAGTAACACGTAGGTAACCTGCCTTTCAGCTTGGGATACCCGAGGGAAACCTTGGCTAATACCGGATAACTGATTTAGAGGCATCTCTGAATCCTAAAAGGGGCTCCAAAGCCTCACTGAAAGATGGACCTGCGGCGCATTAGTTAGTTGGTGAGATAACAGCCCACCAAGGCGAGGATGCGTAGCCGACCTGAGAGGGTGATCGGCCACACTGGAAC
>JBNMLE010000043.1:0-7711 GCA_050874705.1 Bacilli bacterium | reverse complement strand
TTTTAAATAAAAATGGAATATCATATGTCGTGCCACAAAAAATATATATTGATGAAGCGAATGACAAAATTCCTTTAAAATTTAGAGTATCTCGCCCATTTAAAAATGTTGATATTTATATCAAAGAAGGAGACAAAATTATTAAAAAGATATTTAAAAACGCTATTATTCCAAGTGAAATGGAAATAATTAATGTTGATAAATCGCTTTTTAATAAAGAAACTCACGAAATTATTGTATCTGTGGAGGAAAAAAACGCATGAAAGAAATGATTTGCATCGTTTGTCCACGAGGATGTCATTTATTGATAGATGACAATAATAATGTAACTGGCAATTTTTGTCCAAGGGGCGCTAAATACGCAATTAACGAATTAACTCATCCAACTAGAACATTAACAACAACAGTTAAAATTGATGGATTATTTGAAAAAAGATTACCTGTAAAAAGTGATGTTCCTTTGCCTAAAGAAAAAATATTTGAAGCAATGGACCAAATAAACAAAATTAACGTTTATCCTCCAATCCATATTGGGGATGTAATTATAAAAAATATATTAGGACTTGAAGCAAATATAGTTGCAACTAAAAACATAGAAAAGTAGGAAAAAATATGCAAGACAAAATTAGAATTATTCCACTTGGTGGACAAGATGAAACTGCTAAAAATATGATTATCGTTGAAATTAACGATGATATTTTTGTTGTCGATGCAGGTGCGAAATATCCTGACAAAACAATGCATGGCATCGATTATTTAATTCCGAGATTTGATTACTTGTACGAAAATAGGGACAAGGTACGTGCCTATATCATTCTTAGAGGGCACGATACTATTTTTGGTGCTTTACCTTATATGTACTCATCAATACCTGCTCCAATTTATTGCACTGATATAACAAGAATTTTCATTGAGTACTTCTTATTTAAAAATAAATTAAAAGTAAATTTTGATTACCATATAAAAGAAACAAGTGCTGAATTTGAAATTGCTGGACGCAAAATTAGATTTTTCCCAACATGCACAAATATGGCTCACTCTGTCGGTGTAGCTATTTCAACATCTGACGGAAACATCGTTATCATGGATGATTTTGTAGTTGATAACAATTCTGATAAAGGATATTTAACATCTTCTAAAATGCTTTCAAGTGTTACTGAAGAAGATACATTATTATTAATGCTTGATAGTTCATTTAGTGATCGTCCTGGATTTTCTAATCCTACTTATAAAATTGTTCCACAACTTGAAAGAGCATTTAAAGATGCGCAAGGTCGTATTTTTATTGTCTTAAATGATTTAGATCTTTATAACACCGAAATGATTTTCAAATTAGGTTATAAACTAGGAAGAAAAATATTCCCATTTGATGAAGGAGCAAAACAAAAATACTTAAAGATTACAGAAGTATACGATCCAGGTTTACCAAAAAATGCATTTATGTCATTAGATGATATAAATAGGATCCCACCTCAAAATGTTTTAGTAGTGCTTCCTTCCTATGGACAAAACATCTACCACAAAATTTCTTTATTAGCACAAGGACAAAGCGAAGATAAGAGATTAAAAATTGTTCCAAGCGACACATTTATTTTAGGCATTCAAAAATCAAACACAAACGAAACAATTTTAACAAATACGATTGATGAACTTTATCACACAAATTGCAAAATAGTTTATTTTGACAAAAAGCAATTCATTCGCATGCATCCAAGTCAAGAAGACTTAAAAACAATGCTTGCACTATTCTCACCGAAACATTTTGTACCAATTAATGCTTCATATACCAATCTTCTTAACAGCGCTCGTTTAGCGGTTGATATGGGAATTGGTTTAAATCATATGAACGTATTTGTTATGGATAATGGCATGATTCTTGATCTAAAGAAAACAGGCTCACGTTTATCGCCAGGTAAAGTTGAATCGGGCGATTTGCTTGTTGACGGAAAACGTGTTGGTCAAGAAGATTCAAGCCTCGTTTCTGAAAGAAACGTTATGGGCGAAGATGGTATTGTCATTTTAGCAGCGGCTATTTCAAAAAGTAGCAAAAAAATTGTTCTTGGACCAGATATTCAAACTCGCGGTTTAATTTTTGTAAAAGAAAGCGAAACACTTCTAAAGGAAATAAATAAGGTATTTGTTGTAACTCTTGAAGAAGGAATTAAAAATAATTTCGCTCTTGATGTAATCAAAGATAATATTTGTGATATAGTTTTTAAGACGATTAGAAGACACACTCTTAAATCGCCATTAATTATTCCACATATCGAAGTTTTAGATTAATAAAATATGAAAAATAAAATTGCTATTAAAAAAGATACAAATATAGCGATGCTAGGCGCAATTATTTGCCTAGTTGCTTTAGTGATATTATTCTCTAGCCAAAGTGTTTTGTCATTTTTATCTAAGGGTATCTTGTTTGCTTTTGGCTTTGTCGGATTTTGGATTTTAGTACCAACAATATTCGTTTTTGGATTATATTTAATCCTTAGAAGAAAATTAATGAAATTTCGATTTGATCTCACTTTATGGGGAATTTTATTAATTGTTGTTGCGTTTTTGATTCTTTCGTCAAGCTGGGGAAGTGAAAATTTTGAAATTAATAATTTTAACGATACAGGAAAAAATTATATCGTTCACATGTTTTCTTCCGCTAGTGAAGAAGGGAAAGAAGTTATAAAACTAGACTGGGGTTCTCCAAGTTGTATTGATATCTTTCTTAATTATATTGGCAAAAGTGAAAATTTAAGATTAGAAAATACAAACTTAGGCGGAGGAGTCATCGGTTATATTTTCTGCGGAACACTTAATAATGCAATAACACCGGTTGGTATGATTATTGTTTCTTGGGTTCTTGTTCTTATCGGCGTTCTTCTTATTCTTAATAGACAAATAAAGAAATTATTTAATTATTTATTGTCAAATAAGCAAAGAAAAGCCGCAAAAGAAGATGTCTATTCATCTTATGATGAACTCGATACACCTTACGCTAGTTCAGAGCCATCAATAGAAACACTTGACAATAACACACAGGCAAACAAGCCTATTGAGAATACTAATAATGATATTTATATGCAAGATTTATCTATGCGTAATTTCAATAATACGCATGGACTACAAAAGCCAAGTTTTATTTTAGATGGAAAAATTATCTCAAATGATAATAATGTCTCTCCAACTGAAAATAATCAATTTATTAAATTTGATGTAAATACACAAAATAATCAAATTGAAAACGATAATAAACCACAAGTTATTGAAGAAAATAGCCATTCTTTCGTTGAGGAAAACATCAAAAATGAAGATGCTGATATAGCTTATAATGAAAGCAACAGTAATGATGTAATCGATGAACAAACCATAAATAACGATAATGAATTTTCTTTTGAAGATGTTGCTGTTAATAATGAAAAACACGATGAACCTAAGCAAGAAAACAACAATTTTGCACAAGTCTCACCAAAAATAGAAGAAGTTGTTCAACAAACTCAACCTGTTAACGAGGTTAAGCAAGAAATACCTGCTCCTGCAGTTCCTAAAAAACGTCCTCAAGTTGAGCCTCAACCAAAAGCAACTGTTAAGCCTTTGTTCATCCTTCCTGATTCAAATTTACTTGATTATCATGAAAATGACGATGATGTTTCTAAAAACGAAGAATCAACAGCAGCAAAAACAGCAATTATTAATCAAACATTTGTTGATTATAATATCGGCGCAGAAGTCGTTGGTCACACAATTGGACCTAGCGTTACTCGTTATGATATTAAATTAAAACCTAATGTTTTAGTTTCCTCAATTAATAAAATTTTAACAAACTTAGCTATTAACCTTTCTGGAACAAGTTTCCGTTTTGAAGAAATTGTTCGTGGAAAAGCAACATCTGGCCTTGAACTTCCTAATGATGTTAGAACCAGTGTTGGATTAAGAGAAGCTATTGAAAATATGCCTACTGGTGAAAAATATTCTATGAATGTTCCTTTTGGAAAAGATATTAGCGGAAATGTTTTATCAGCAGATATTAGAAAAATGCCACACCTTCTTGTTGCTGGTGGAACTGGAAGTGGTAAATCAATTTTCATGCATTCAACAATTCTTTCATTAATCATGAGAAACACCCCAGAACAATTAAGAATTTTATTAATTGACCCAAAGAAAGTTGAAATGAATTATTATGATGAAATTCCTCATCTAATTTGCCCAAATATTTCTGAAGCAAAAGAAGCGTTAGTGGCTTTAAGAAAATTAGTCGATGAAATGGAAAGACGTTATCTTTTATTCCAAGAAAATAGAGTTCGCGACGCTGGAGAATTTAACACAATGGCTAAGGAAAAAGGTTTTGAGCCTTTACCAACTATTGTTGTATTCATCGACGAATATGCAGATTTAAATGAAGCTTGTAAAGAAATACGCGATCCGGTCGTTAGAATTGCTCAAAAAGCTCGTGCAGCTGGAATTCATTTAGTTATCGCCACTCAAAGACCAACCGTTAATGTTATTGATGGCTTAATTAAAGCAAATCTTCCATGCCGTGTTGCTTTAAAAGTCTCTCAGAATAATGACTCATTAGTTATTCTTGATGAATCTGGAGCGGAGAAGCTACAAGGAAATGGTGACATGATTATCTCAATTCCTCCTCTTGATTCTACAACAAAACCACGTGTTCAAGGTTGTTATGTATCGAATACTGAAATTGACCGTGTTTGTGATTATTTAAGAAAACAAGCAAAACCACATTATTACCCTCAATTCCTTGATTTAGTGGATCACAGTGAAGATGTTATAAGTGATAAACCTATTGATGTTGACCCACAATTTAGCAAGGAAGCAAGCGAAGAACAACTTCTTGAAAAAATTAAAAACGACATCATGTCTCGTGAATATTGTTCTATTTCTTTTATTCAAAGAACATATGGAGTTGGATTCCCAAAAGCTGGTCGTTTATTTAATAAATTAATTGCTTTAGGTTATGTTACAAGAGAAGGCGATTCTCGTGGCTCTAAAGTATTAATTCATAATGAAAGCAGCGAAGAGGCGACATCATCTGATGCATCTACTCTTTATATAGATAAAGATAATTAATATGGGCATTGGTATTGATATAGTAAAAATATCGCGGATAAAAAATCCTGATAATTTTAAAAATGCGATTTTATCCGATAAAGAAATGATTTTATATGAAAAGGCTATTAAAAAAGAAGAATTTCTCGCTGGAAGATTTGCCTCAAAAGAAGCCTTTATGAAGGCTACTGAATTAGGAATGAAAATTCCTTTTAATGAAATTGAGATATTTTATCGTGATTCTGGTGCACCTTATATTTTATATAAAGGTAAAGAATATGAATTATCTATTGCCCACGATGGGGATTATGCAGTTGCAGTAGCAAAATATGAATAGTGTTGTTAAAAATGTTGTTTTAAAAGATTTTAATATATTCAAAGTCGTTGGAGAAAATCTTATAAATTCTGATATTCATTTTTTTGTGGACGAAAAAGAAATATCTATTACTAAAATTACTGAAAATCACAATAATATTGTTTATAAAATAAACGATAATATCGAAGTAATTGGCCATTTTTGTTATATAGAAACATCAGATGGTAATAAATTTGATTTAGATGATTCTACGTCGATAGATTTTCATGGTTTCGATGATATTTATAATTATGAAGGAAAATTAGGTGCTTTATATAATAAAGAATATACTGAATTTGTTCTATTTGCTCCATTAGTAAAAAAAGCTTATGTTTTTATTAACGATAATTACTATGAAATGAAACGTGAAAATAAAGGTATTTATCGTTTGACTATAAATGGCGATTTTGATGGCGCGTTATATCAATATAAAATTCTTATAAATAATAAATGGTTGATGGTTAATGACCCATATGGCGTTTCTGGTAACGCTAATAACATTTTTTCAGCGGTTATCAATTTAGAAAAATTAAATTTTGATACATGTGATAACTATCTTCCAAAACTAAATTCATATTTGGACGCTATTATTTATGAGGCAAATGTTCGAGATATAAGCATTGATGAAAACACTAATATAATTCATAAAGGTAAATTTTTAGGATTATATGAAAATGATGTAAAAACTAGCAACGGAAATAAAGCCGGAATCGAATATATTTCGAGTTTAGGAATTAGTCATCTTCAACTTTTGCCGGTCTTAAATATTGCTACAATTGATGATAATAATCCTGATAAAACTTATAACTGGGGATATGATCCCGAAAATTATTTTACTCTTGAAGGAAGCTATTCAACATCTCCAAGTGACCCTTACACGAGAATGATCGAATTTAAAAACTTAGTCAAAGCATATCATCAAAGAGGCATAAGAATAAATTTAGACGTTGTATATAATCATGTATATGAAGCAAAAACTTCAACATTAAATAAAATTACTCCTAATTATTATTTTAGAAGAGATAAGAATAATGTTTTTCTAAACCATAGCTATTGTGGAAACGAACTCGCAAGTGAAAGAATCATGGTTAGAAAATTAATATTAGATTCTTTGTTGTTTTTATTAAACACATATCATGTCGATGGATTTAGATTCGATTTAATGGGTCTTATCGATATTGATACTATGAAAATTGTAGATAAAAAATTAAGACAATTAAAACCAGACATTATGCTTTATGGAGAGGGTTGGAACATGTTTACAACTACATCCAATAATTCAAAATTATGCACTCTTGAAAATGCATCAGAAGTTCCTAATATCGCATTTTTCAATGATCGATATAGAAATATTGTTCGTGGTAGTGGTTCAAAAGCATTTCTTGATGAAAACGGATATTTCCTTGGAAATAAAGAATATGTCGATGGTTTTAAATTTGCATATTTAGGTTCATCATTTGATATAACATTCCCTAAATTATTTAACAATATTAACCAATCGATTAACTATGTTGAATGTCATGACAATGCGACAATTTATGATGTAGTTAATAATTCTTTAGAAAACGAAGATGTCCTAAGAATTGTTAAAAAAATTAATAAGTTATTAATGTTTTCTTTCGGAATACCGTTTATTCATGCCGGGCAAGAAATCGGATTAAGCAAATTTAATCATCACAATTCATATAATGAAGGCGATAAATATAATAAATTTGATTATGCATTATTAGATAAAAGAATTGATATGGTCGCATCTTTTATCTCATATATTAAAGCGAGAAAAGAAATTAAATTATTTAGTAGCGATGACTTGAATTTACTCGATAATAATATTCATATTGAATCAATTGAAAGATTAGTTCATATTGTTTTAAATGATCTCGATAATAGTGTTTATCATATCTATATTAATCCTAGTAGCAACGGCTATCACATTGGTTTTGATAAAACACTCGAATTTTTCATTCCTAAAGAATATAAAAAAGATAAGATTTCTCAAAAGATGAATTATTTTGATATTTCCCCTCAACAAGTTTCAATTTTTAAAGAATGCAAATAATGATAAATATTGGTGATTTAATAAAAACTAAAAATGACAAAATATTTAAAATTAAAAATGATTTTGTTTTGATTAAAAAAGAAACAATTTGTAAAGTTGTTCAAGTTTACGACGACTATATTTTAGTTAAAGTTGATAATAACGGTACAAACAATGTTTTTGATTATTATATAACTGAAATTGTCAAAATATAGTCAATTTATTTTCTATGAAAATATTATTTTTTTATAGAAATAAAT
>JBNMLE010000042.1:0-8426 GCA_050874705.1 Bacilli bacterium | reverse complement strand
TAATTTTATTATTTATTTTTTGTTGAATAATTTATTAAATTCTTCTGGCATTGGAGCGTTAAATTTATATAATTTTCCAGTAATTGGATGGACGAAACTTAATTCATAAGCATGCAAACCTAATCTTTTTAATGGATTTGATGGTTCGCCATATTTGTCATCACCAATGACATAGTGGCCGATATTTCCTAATTGAACACGAATTTGATTTTTTCTTCCTGTTTCAATATTAATATCAAGCAATGAATATAAATCATTTGAACGAACTACTTTATAATTTGTAATACATTTTTTTGAATCTTTGCTACTTTTGGTTACATACATCAAATTTAAAGAATTTTCTTTCAAATAATTTATAAGTCTATCTTCTTTCTTTTCAAGTTTTCCTTCAACAACTGCGTAATATCTTCTACTTTTAACAATATCGCTCCATTCTTTTTGAAGAGCGTCTCTTATTTGAGGATTTTTCGCAAACATTAAAACACCAGAAGTATCTTCATCAAGTCTATGAACAACATAAATGCGATTATGTTTATCATTTTGTTGAATAAAATCACTAACCATTCTATAAGCGGTTCTTCCTTTTTCAGTATCGCTTGCAACGCTTAAAAGACCTGATGGCTTATTTATTACAATAAATTCATTATTTTCAAATATTATTGGAAGATTGCTTCTTTCTCTTTTAGAAATTCTTCTTTTAGAAACAATAACTGTATCTTCTTTAGCGAGCATTAAATTAAATTGACTAACTGGAGCACCATCAACCGCAACTTGGTGGTTTGATAATAATGATTTGACTGCATTTCTTGAAAGATGAGGATATTTGTTTAATAAAAAAGTTAAAAGTTCGCATTCTTCATGAACTTTAAATTCTTTTATTGAATTAGGATCAACTTTTCCTTTTTTTATATCTTTCTTATTATCGTTTTTATTCATCTTTTGAATACTCTAAAATTTCTTTATAACATTCAGGTCTTCTATCTCTAAAAACACCCCAAGAAACTCTTTCTTTATTTATTTCATCTAAATCAAATTCGTGAATTTTAAATCCTTCTTCAGTATGGTTTAGTTCTTCTAAAACTTCACCATGTTGATCGGCGATAAATGAATATCCTTGGAAAACCATTGAAGAATTGCCAGCGTTTTCTTTTCCAACACGATTTGAAGCGATAACAGGAATTATATTCGCTGCTGCATGACCTCTCATTGTATTTTTCCAATGAGGCATAGAATCTCTTACTAATACAGGTTCGCTTCCTATTGCGGTTGGATAAACAATTAATTCAGCACCTTTTAAAGTGAGTATTCTTGCCACTTCTGGAAACCATTGGTCCCAACAAATGCCAACACCTATATTTCCATACATTGTTTTAAATACTTTAAAGCCAGTATCTCCAGGACTGAAATAGAATTTTTCTTCATAGCATTCGCCTGTAGGAATATGTGTTTTTCTATATATTCCTAATTCTTTTCCATCAGCATCAATCATAACAAGGGAATTAAAATAATTAACGCCACTTTTTTCAAAGAAAGAAATTGGAAGAACAACATGAAGTTCTTTAGCAAGTTCTTTAAATGTTTTAATTAATTTTGAATCTTTTGCTGACTCCGCTAAAGCGAATTTATCATAATCTTCAACTTGGCAAAAATATAAATTAGAAAATAATTCTTGAAGAAGAATAACATTTGCGCCTTCTAAAGCACATTTTCTAACCATATTGATGGCCTTTTTAATATTGTCTTCATAATTATAAGAACAGCTCATTTGAGTTATTGCTACTTTAATTTTCATTTTTCTTAATAAACTCCTCTTGATATGGTATTTGCATCGTTATGCAATGAATATTTCCACCGCCAAGCAAAATTTCTCTGCTGTCTATTTGAATGATATCTTTATTAGGGAAAAGTTTTTCAAATTGTTCTTTAGCGATTTTATCTTCATTAACACCAAAAGCAGGTAATATAACAAATTTGTCGCTTTGATAGAAATTAATATATGATGCAGACAAACGTGAACCAGCAGGTCTTTCTTTAGCGTTATAATGACCTTGTTTAATACCTTTTGCTTCTTTATCTGACATATAAAGCGGTTTTGGTAATTTAACTTTAATTACTTCTATTTTTCTTCCCATTGCATCAACACTATTTTTAAGAGTTTTATATGCTGATTGGCAATATTGATATTGTGGATCGTTTTTATCTTCACACCATGCAAGAGCGACTACACCTGGTTTAATAAAGCAGGCTATATTATCAACATGTTCATTTGTTTCATCTTCATATATGCCGTGATCTAGCCATATTACTTTATTAACGCCCAAATATGTTTTTAAATTTTCTTCAATTTCTAAATCAGTTAAATTTGGATTTCTGCCTTCAGATAATAAGCATGCTTTTGTGACGAGACATGTCTTTTCTCCATCAACATGGATAGAGCCACCTTCAAGAACAAAATCATCTAAATAATATTTTTCAACGCCAAATAATTTAGAAATCTTTCCAGCGAATAAATCATCGTCTTTATAATTAGAATAAAGACCATCAACATCTCCGCCCCAAGCGTTAAATCTAAAATCAACGCAGCGCATTTTATTATTTTCATTTAATAAAAATATAGGTGAAATATCTCTTGCCCAAGAATCGTTATATCTGATTTTAATTGGATAAATATTTTTCTTATTTTGGAAAGATGAAATAACTTTTTTATAAATAGTTGGATGAATGCCAACAAATACTGGTTCATATTTAGCGATTGCAAAAATAACTTTTTTAAAATTATCTAATGCAGGTTTCGCGCCATTTCTCCAAGTATCTTTTCTATAAGGAAGAAGAATAATCGTTCCACTATGTTTGTTACCTTCAAATGGCATTTCATATCCATCTGATCTTGGATTTGTTAAGCGTTTGATTAAATAATCGTTTAGTTTATTTTCATACACGTGATATCTAGTCCATTTATCAACATCGATAGCATTGACATAATCCGCGCCATAATCGCTTAAAATAGTAACGTTAGATTTTTTATATTCTTCTATTCTTTCAATAAGTTCTTTTGTGAAGACTTCACCTGGAACAATTAAAGGTATTCCTGGTGGATAAATCATAATTGATTCTTTCGATATTGAATTAATAGCATCTTTTAATAACACTTTCTTTCCAGGAGCGTGAAAAGCCGCTCTTGGACGAAGAAGTTGGAATGGAAATTCAATACCAAAGGCGTGTTTTTGATAAACATGTTTCTTACTATAATGTTTAGAAGAAATATCTTTTAAAGCTTTAATTAATCTATCGATTTGGATTTTATTATTTCCAATTGCTAAAACACCCATAACAACATATGTTTCCGCAAGCTCCATTTGTATGGAATAATCTTTCTTTAGAAGTTGATAAAGCTCGAAACCATTGATATCGAGGTTTTCTAATTTAATAACTAGTTTTGTTTCATCATAATCAAAACATCCTTTAGATAAGAAATGTTCTTTTCCACAAGGAACAAAGCCGTTAATTTTTGAGATTTGTTTTCTAGCATAATCGCTTAATTTATGAACATTGTCCATGTTCTTTTGACCATTTTCCACTAAATATTCGCGAGCGGAATCTAGCGATGCCATAAGAATCGTGGATGGCGAAGTTGTATTTAAAATATTTAATGATTTTTGTAGATCGATTTTATTAATTTTTTCTGATTTTAAAAGTAGCACTGAAGATTGAGTTAATGAACCACCTGTTTTATGGAAGGAGACTGAAGCCATATCCGCTCCAGCATCCATTGCAGACACTGGCCCTTTTTCATCAAAATAATAATGTGCACCATGTGCTTCATCTACAAGGACAACCATTCCTCTAGAATGTGCTTCATCAACAATTCGTTTTAAATCATTAACCGCACCAAAATAAGTTGGGTTAATAACAAATACTGCTTTTGAAGCAGGATATCTTTGCATTGCTTTAATATAATCTTCAACTGTTGGTTGGTTTGCAATTTCTAGTTCAGTATCAAGTTTAGGTGCTACATAAACTGGAACAGCACCGCTAAGAATTAATGCACTAATAATTGATTTATGAACATTTCTAGGCATAATGATTCTTTCATTTGCCTTACAAGCAGTCATAATCATGGCTAAGATTCCAGATGAAGTACCATTAATTAAAAAATATGCTTCATCTGCATGACAAAATTCCGCCATTAAATCTTCCGCTTCTTTAAGCACTCCATGCGGGTTAGCTAAATTATCCATCCCTATTGGAGCGTTAACATCAGCTTTAAAAACCATATCACCTAAAAATGATTTTAATTTATTAGGAACATTACCCATATGATGTCCCGGAACATCAAATGGAGCAATGTCTGAATTTACATATTTTTTTAATGCATCTAAGTAAGGTGTAGAATTTTGACTTATCTTTTTCATATCGTTTATTCTACTTTACTATGTAAAACTATTCAATAAAACAATTTTGTTTAAAAAAGTCCACCATTAATTGGTTACATTTTTCACCTTCATCAGTGAATAAAAAGTGATTATATACATGTCCTATATTCTTTTTAGGACTTGTTTCAATAAATGTTTCGACATTTAAATTAAATTTCTCTGCGTCTTTTTTAAGTTTTAATGATTGAAAATTAAACATATCATGATATGATGTTGTATTTAACAATGGGGATATTTTATATCCATTTTGAATATATTCTCTTGGAGAGTTTTTCTTAACATATTCTTCATCAAAGCAAAATTTAGACAATACTTTTTTTAAATTTCTTTTGGTGACATATTTTAAGCCAAATGGAATTAGTGAAGCATAATCATACATCGTTGAATTTAAAGCAATACATTTTACATTTATTTCTTTATTAACTGAAAAACCATAATAATCAGATATATCTTTGTAACGCATTAAAAAATCAAGCATTAAAGCCATGTGCCCACCAGCGCTATCACCCATAAAACATAAATTAGAAAAATCTACTTCAAAATTATGCCTATTTTCATAAACATAATTCAAAGCGCAAACAACATCTCTCATTTGTTCTTTAAAATCAACGTCATCATCATTCATCAAACGATAATTTATTGAAATCACAGTAAAGCCTTTATCAACGAACCATGAAGTAAATATTTGTGAATCTTCTTTTGTTCCATGAATATATCCTCCACCATGGATGTAGAAAAGAGTAATTCCGTTTTCACTTCCTAAAACAGGTTTTAATATATCTAATTTATGATAGCTATTTCCATCATCAATATAAGGCAAGTCTTTCATTATTGAAAAATTGCCAAATGATTTATGAGATTTTGCAAAATCCCTATCTCCATTAGCCATTGCTTTTCTAAATATGAATAAAGGAATTTTGATAAACATAATTATTTAGAAGTAATTGATTCAATGAATTCAGTTTCTTTTGCAATATCAAGTCTTGGGAATAAAGGATTTCCTTTGCTAACAAGTGAGCCTTCAAATGGACAAAATACATGGTTAATTTCATAACCTTGTAATTCTTTCTTAACACCAAATTGAGCATATACTTTTTCGCTTGTTTCCACTAAAACAGGTGAAAGAAGTTTTGTACAAACAATAATTGTATTAACTAATATATGCATTACATTAGCTAATTCATCTAATTTATTTTCTTTTGATAATACCCAAGGTTGAGTTTCTTCAATATATTTATTTGCTGAATTTAATAAATCAGTAACTGCATTAAAACCTTCACTTACTTTTAAATCATCCATATATTGTTCATATGTTGATATTGTTTTTTCAGTTAAGTCTTTCATATATTTATCTTTTTCAGACAATTCATTTAAATGAGGAACAATCCCGTTAAAATATTTATTAATCATTGCAGTTGTGCGGTTAATTAAATTTCCATAATTATTTGCTAAATCAACATTTGTTCTTTCGGCGAATAATTCAGGAGAAAATCTTCCATCGCTTCCAAATGCAAATTCACGAGCAAGGAACCATCTAACAGCGTCTACTCCATATCTATCAATTAAAGGTAATGGTGAAACAACATTTCCTTTTGATTTAGACATCTTTTCACCATTTATATCTAATAATCCATGAACAAAAATTCTATCCGGAAGTCTTAGACCAAGGCCCATTAAAAACATTGGCCAATAAATGACATGGAAACGAGAAATATCCGCTCCAACGATATGAACGATTTCAGTATTTGGATCTTCCCAAAATTTCTTAAATAGTTCTGGATGGTCACTATCATATCCAAGTGCGCTTATATAATTTGTTAAAGCATCCATCCAAACATAGATGACATGTTTTGGATTTTCTCTAATTTGAATGCCCCAATCAAAAGATGTTCTTGAAACACAAAGGTCATTTAATCCTGGTTTAATAAAAGTATTCATCATTTCATTTTTTCTAGAAATTGGCAAAATGAATTTTGGATTTTCATCCATCACTTTTAATAATGGTTCAAGATATTTATTTGTTTTAAAGAAGTATGCTTCTTCACTATCTCTATGAACAGGTCTATGACAATCTGGGCATAAATGATCTTCGCCTACTTGAGTATCAGTCCAAAATGATTCACAAGGTGTACAATACCAACCTTCATATTTTCCTAAATATATATCATCGTTTTTATACAATTTTGAAAAGACATCTTGAACGGCTTTAACATGTCTTTCTTGAGTTGTACGAATAAAATCATCATTGCTTATTCTTAAAGCTTTCCATAAATTTTGGAAATTTGTAGCAATTTCATCAACATATTGTTGAGGTGTAACACCTTTCTCCATGGCTTTCTTTTGTATTTTTTCGCCATGTTCATCGGTTCCTGTTAAGAAATATGTTTCCACTCCTCTTAATCTTTTATATCTTGCTAATATATCGCACATTACTGTGCAATAAGCATGTCCAATATGCGCGTTAGCGCTTGGATAATAAATTGGTGTTGTAATGTAGAACTTGTTTTTCATATGAGGTACTCCTTGTTCTTTTATATATTATTTATTTTATACCACAAACCTTCTTTGTGTTCGAGTTTGTTGATCCCCAAATTTTACATGCATATTCTGGATGATCAATAAATGGATTTCTATTTCCTTGTCCTTTTGCATGTTCAGCGATAGTTTTGTTTCTATTTTGTTCCACTCTTAATTCAAGAGGAGCGTCTTCAGATGTGCTTGGTAAATATTGAAGATTCCATTTGAGCAAATCTGATAATTTGCCCATATTTTTACCACTTGTTTCAGTTGAGTCAACTATTCCTAATTGTGTATCTGCGATAAGACAATAAAAGATAATTCTTGCAGTAATACCGCGATAATTTTTAACCCCTTCGCTTCCTGGATCATAAGCACCACTTTCCGCAAATGGTTTATTTCCTCTTGCAGAATTAATTTTTGTACTTGTTGGGCGGGCCATATGGGCATCGCTTTCAACATTATTACCTCCACGAGATTTAGGCCAAACATGTTCTCTATTCCATGTCTTTCCACTATCCCATGAAGGACCAACTAAAGCATTATCATAAAATCCAACAACTTTGCCATTGTCTTGACCTTTCCAATCGCGGTCGAAAATTTGATAAGTGCTGCGAAGTCCATCATAGCCAACAACACGTTTTCTTTTTGAATTATTTAAAGTATTTAATGCTGTTTTTAAACTATTACCACTTAAAGATGGATCGATTGAAGAATAATAATCTCCTGGATCAAATATTCCTTTGGATTCAGAAATTGTTGAAGTGTTATCTATTGATGAGTCACTTGTTGATGTATCACCATTAGAAGATGAATTATTACATCCTGTTAATAGTAAAGCGATAGAAAATAAAATAGTTGCTAATTTGGTTACTTTTTTCATATGATTCCTTAATATTAAATAAATATATAATTATTATACTACTTATAATTTACTAGTGAATTTTAATTAAACTGTGTGCCAAATTTCCTCAATATATTCAGGGTGATCAACATATGGATTTCTATTCCCTTGAAGCGTATAAGCTGCATCGTTTTTCTTTCTTTCATATTCACTAACAGGGTCAAGCTTGTTCCATGATAAAAGCAAGTTAACAGCGTAATTAGTTAAACCCATGTTTGTATTAAGCAAACCAGAAAAGAAATATTTGCCATTATTGCTTGAATCTATAACAGTATTGTTCTCACAACTAGTTAAAAGAAAAATTATTATAGAAATTGTTATCTTAGAAAATTTCTTAAAATTGGAAAGTAAATTGCAATCTTAAGTGCAACACTCAGAGATAGCTTCAGACATCAATTTTGATGGAGATATCCAGTTGTTACATTTCCTAGGTCTATTATTAATTAAATTTACCTTTTTATCAATATAAACCTGGGTATATCTACTTAAATTATAGCCTTTAGGAAAGAACTCTCTAAGAAGTCCGTTAGAATTCTCGTTAGATCCTTTCTGCCAAGCACAGAATGTATCAC
>JBNMLE010000041.1:0-8443 GCA_050874705.1 Bacilli bacterium | reverse complement strand
GTGTTCAATATAAAGATATTGTTATTTTATATCGTGCCGCATATTTAACTCTTCCTTTCGAAAACGAATTAATGAAAAGAAGAATCCCTTATCAAATTTATGGTGGTTTAAAATTCTTCCAAAGAAAAGAAATCAAAGATGTTTTAGCCTATTTTAGACTTTTATATAATCCAAAAGATGATATTTCATTTGAAAGAATTATAAATGTTCCAAGAAGAGGAATTGGTGATTCATCAATGGATATTTTAAAAGCGGAAAAGAACGCAAATGGAATGTCATATTTAGAATATCTTGATGAAATCGAAAATCGCTCAACAATGTTGAAACCAAAGATGGTTTTAGCGTTAGCTATCCTAATTGATAAAATTAAAATTACTAGATCAAAATTAGATGAAAATCTCGAGGCCTATTCAAAGATTCTAGAAGATTTTTTAATGGATATTGGTTATTACGATTATTTAAAAAGCGATGACGAAACCGCCGAAGAAAGACTTGGCAACGTTAAAGCATTGTTCGAAAACATCAACTCGTTCATGAAAGAAAATCCTGAATCATCATTTGATGAATATTTGCAAAATGCAACATTACAAACTTCACAAGATGAAATTGTTGATAATAATCAGGTTTCATTAATGACAATTCATGTTGCAAAAGGTCTTGAGTTTAATTATGTATTTGTTGTTTCTTTAATTGATGGTGTTTTCCCATCACAAAGAACACTCGATGAAAGTGGACATGATGGTCTTGAAGAAGAAAGAAGGCTTTGTTATGTTGCATTTACAAGAGCTAAGAAAAAACTATTTGTTACCGCTAATACATCTTATTCATTTGTTCTAAGTCAAGAAGGAAAACAATCTGCTTTTATTAATGAAGCAGGACTAATAAGAGAAAATAATTCAGCATATAAAGGCGCATATAAAAAACCTAATTCTATTGGATATTTTATGGATGAACAAACTTCATTTGATGATTTCTTCACTTCTAAGAAAGAAGAAAAGAAGGAAAACGGAATTTCTAATTGGAAAGTTGGAGATATTGCAATACATGATGTTTTTGGAAGAGGTGTTGTAACCGCTGTAATGGATGATTTAGTGGAAATTAATTTTGATAATCATGGCACAAAAACGCTTATGTCTAATCATATAAAATTACATCGTGAAAAAAGAGGAATCGAAGCATGAATGATTTAAAAGAAAGAGTTCAAGAAATTACAAAATTATTGGAACAATATAATTACGAATATTATGTTTTAGATAACCCTAGCGTTCCTGATGGTGAATATGATCGCTTAATGAATGAATTAATTGCAATTGAAAAGGATCGCCCTGAACTAAAAACACCATTTTCACCAACCCAAAGAGTTGGAGGAACTGTTTTATCATCTTTCGCAAAAATTAAACACAAAAGAATGATGCTCTCACTTGCTAATGCTTTTAATGAAAAGGATTTAAGGGATTTTGACCAAAAAGTAAGAGATGTTATTCATGTTGATAAAGTTGAATACATGTGTGAAATGAAAATTGATGGACTTGCTATGTCCCTTGATTATGTTAATGGTCATTTAAATTATGCGGCGACACGTGGTGATGGAAATGAAGGTGAAGATGTCACTAGTAATGTTTTAACCATTAAATCAATTCCAACTATTTCAAAAGAAAAAAGAGATTTCGAAGTTCGCGGTGAAGTCTATATGTCTAAAAAGGTTCTAAATGAACTCAATAAAAAAAGAGAAGAAAATCATGAACCTTTATTAGCTAATGCTAGAAATGCTGCCGCTGGATCAATAAGACAACTTGATTCTTCAGTAGCGGCTTCTAGAAAACTCGAAGCATTTTGGTATTATCTTGTAAACGCTGATGAGCTTGGTTTTAAAAAGCATAGCGATGCTCTTAACTATATAGAATCAATCGGTTTTAGAACAAATAAAGAAAGAAGGATTTGTGTTGGTATTGATGAAGTTCTTTCTTATATAAAAGAATATACCGAGAAGCGTCCATCGTTAGGTTATGATATCGATGGTATTGTCATAAAAGTTAATGATATTACTAAATATGAAGCCCTTGGTTATACTGCAAAAACACCAAAATGGGCTATTGCATATAAATTTCCACCTGAAGAAGTAGTTACAAAACTTGAGGATATTATTTTTACCGTTGGAAGAACAGGAAAAATAACACCAAACGCAGTTATTAAACCAACCAAGGTAGCGGGTTCAACTGTTCAAAGAGCCACTCTTCATAATGAAGATTTCGTCCGCGAGAAAGGATTGAAAATAGGTGATTATATTATTCTTAGAAAAGCTGGAGATGTAATTCCAGAAGTTGTTCGTCCTTTAATTGAAAAAAGAGATGGAACTGAAAGAGACTTTGTAATGATTGATAAATGTCCAGTCTGTGGTTCACCTCTTATTAAAAAAGATGCAATGCATTTCTGCGTTTCACCAACATGTCCTGCTAGAAGAATTGAAGGTATGATTCATTTTTCTTCAAGAGACGCTATGGATATAGATGGAATGGGTGAAAAAGTTGTTGAAGAATTCTTTAATGAAGGTTTTATAAGTGATATTCCTTCAATATATCGTTTATTTGAACATCGTGAAGATATTATGAACATTGATGGATGGAAAGATAAATCAGTCGATAATTTAATTAATGCAATTTATAAATCTAAAGAAAATTCTCTTGAAAGATTATTATTTGGCCTAGGAATTAAAGAAGTTGGCGAAAAGATGGCCAAAATATTAGCAAGAAGATATCTTAATCTTGAAAAATTTAAAGATATAAGTGTTGAAGAATATTTAAAGATTCCTGATGTCGGACCAGTAAGCGCAAATTCTTTATATAATTATTTTCACAACGAAGACAATCTTGCGATGATTCAAAAATTAAAAGATTATGGTTTGAATTTTGATTATCTTGGAACAACAAAAGTTGATGAGAATTCACCATTTTATAATAAAACAGTTGTCTTAACAGGAACACTAACTCATTTTGGTAGAAAAGAAGCTACTGAACTTCTAGAAAATCTTGGAGCTAAAGTAGCGGGTTCTGTCTCTAAAAAAACTAATTATGTTATCTATGGAGCGGAAGCAGGTTCTAAACTTGATAAAGCTAATGAACTTGGTGTTGAAACCATGGATGAAGAACAATTTCTTAAAATTATTAATAACGATAAAAAGGAGGCGTAATAATGAAAAAATATGATCTTTATGTTCTTAAAGATGCCGCAAATAGATTGCTATTTGACATGTCTGAAAAAGAATATATTACTTTGTTAAATGAATTTGACATTATTACAAAACAAATGCTTGTTTTAGGTGAGGATGAAAGCATTGATAAATACGAACCTATGACTTTTCCTTTTGAATGTAGTACATCTTATTTAAGAGAAGATATACCTACAGAACCATTATCAAGAGAAGAAGCTCTTAGAAATGCTAATCACAAAGCGGGCGGACAAATTAAACTTCCAAAGGTGGTACAATAATGAAGAATTACAAGGATTTTACTATTAAAGAACTTCACGAATTATTAGTTAAGAAAGAAGTAACACCTCTTGATTTAGTTAAAGAAGCTCTTAATTTAATTAAAAATGACACGAACAATTCTTTTGAATATGTTATGGAAAAAGAGGCGCTTGAACTCGCTTCAAAATTAGGTGAACCAGAAGAAAATAATATGCTTTGGGGCATACCTTTTATTATTAAAGATAATTTTTCAACTAAAGATGTTCCAACAACAGGAAGCAGTAACATTTTGAATGGATATGTACCTGTTTATGACGCAACAGTTGTTGAAAAATTACATAAAGCAAAAGCGATTCCTGTCGCCAAATCCACTCTTGATGAACTTGCAATGGGTGGAACAGGAACTTCCGGACATTTAGGAACAACATTTAATCCTTATGATAAAGAACACAATCATTTAATTGGTGGCTCAAGTTGTGGTAGTGCATCTTCAGTTGCAGCAGGTATTGTTCCATTTGCTCTTGGTAGTGACACAGGCGATTCGATTCGTAAACCTGCTTCATATGGTGGACTAGTTGGATTTAAACCAACATGGAGTAGAATTTCTCGTTATGGGTTATTCCCATTTGCCCCATCTCTTGACACAGTTGGCTATTTCACAAGAAGTGTTGACGATGCCGCTATATTATTAAATGTTTTAGCGGGTCGTGATGATAATGATTCAACATCCTCAACTAAAAATGTTGATGATTATGTTAAAAACATTGATGCTCCTGTTAAAGGCTATAAGGTCGCTGTTATTAAACAAATCTTAGTCGCAATTAAAGATAACGATATTAAAGAAGCCTTTATAAAGAATTGTGATTCCTTGAAAGAAAAAGGTGTAATCGTGGATTTTGTTGATATGGATCAAAAATTACTTGAAAGTATTCTTCCAACATATTTTGTTATTTCTTGTGCTGAAGCGACAAGCAATAATGCTAATTTGGATGGAATTAAATTTGGTCCATATTATGATGAAAACACATATCAAGAAGTTATGTCTAAGGCAAGAACAAAAGGCTTTAGTGAACTTATTAAACGTCGTTTCGTCTTTGGTTCATTCGCTCTTATGAGAGAAAACCAAAACGATTTATTTATTCGCGCTCAAAGGAATAGAAGAAGAATAGTTGATGCTGTTAATAAAATTTTAGAAAAATATGATTTTATTTATGTTCCAGCAGCGCCTACAATCGCTCCAAAAATTGGCGAAAGTAGTGATAGACTTTCTGATGAATATTTAATCGCAGATAACCATTTAGCATTAGGTAATTTTGCAGGCCTTCCTTCAATTACTCTTCCATTAGGATTTAAAAATGGTTTCCCATTTGGTTCTAATATGATGGGAAGAGCTTTTGAAGAAGCAAAATTATTTAATATATCAAAAGAAGTTGAAAATATAACACATTTAAAAGGTGTGTATGCGAAAGGAGAATAATGGTATGAATTTTGAACCAGTTATCGGACTTGAAATACACGTCGAATTAAAAACAAAAAGTAAAATGTTTTCTAGTGCACCTGTCACATATGGAAAAGAACCTAATACCCAAATAGCGCCTTTAGACATTGCTTTCCCAGGAACAATGCCAACAGTTAACAAAGAAGCTGTTATCTATGCAATTCGTGTATCAAATGCTCTTCATATGAATATTGATCACGAACTTCATTTCGATAGAAAGAATTATTTCTATAGCGATCTTCCAAAGGGATATCAAATTACACAAAATCTTAGACCAATTGGATCTGATGGTTACTTAGAAATTGATGTTAGCACAGGAAAAAGAAAAATAGGTATTGAAAGACTTCATATTGAAGAAGATACATGTAAACAACTTCACTTCAAAGATTTCACATTGTTAAATTATAATCGCGCTGGAACACCATTGATTGAAATTGTTTCTCGCCCTGAAATTAGAAGCGGTGAAGAAGCAATGAAATATGTCGAAACCATTCGTTCAATTGTAGTATTTTCTGATGTAAGCGATGGCAAAATGGAAGAAGGTTCACTTCGTTGTGACGTTAATATTTCATTAAGACCATATGGCTCTGACAAATTTGGAACAAAAGTTGAAATTAAAAATATTAACTCAATTTCATATATTCAAAAAGCAATTGATTTTGAAATCGAAAGACAAACAAAATTGTTATTGAATAACGAACCTATTAGACAAGAAACAAGAAGATATGATTCCGTTAAAAACGAAACGATTTTAATGCGTGTTAAAACTGATGCAGTTGATTATAAATATTTCCCAGAAGACAATATTACTCCAATAAAAATGTCCGATGAATTTGTTGATTCAGCAATTAAATCTTGCCCTGAATTAGCTCAAGTCAAAAAAGAAAGATATTTAAATCAATTTGGATTAAGCGAATATGATGCGTCACTATTAATTGCAGATAAAGATGTAGCAAAATATTTTGATGAATGTGCAAAAATTTCTTCATCTTATAAAATGCTCGCTAACTGGATTAATGTGGAAATTGCGGGTTATTTGAACAAAAATTTCTTAACGATTAATGATTTCAACATGATACCACCTTCACTTGTTGGATTAGTTAATATGATCAACAAAAACGAAATTAACTCTAATCAAGCAAAAGAAATATTTGCAAAAATGATTAAAGATAATATCGAAGCAAGTGAAGCAAAGAAAGCGCTTGGAATTGCATCACAAGTTTCCGACGAATCTTTTGTAATTGAAATTATAAATAAAGTATTAGAAGAAAATCCTCAAGCAATTGTTGACTATAAAGAAGGAAAAGGTAGAGCACTTGGTTTCCTTGTTGGACAAGTTATGAAAAAATCACAAGGTAAAGTCAATCCAAAAATGACTAATGAATTATTATTAAAGGAACTTCAAAAAAGATAATTATGAATAAAAATATTTTAGTTACTGGTGGACTTGGTTATATTGGCTCACACACTGTTATTGAATTAATTGAAAATGGTTATAATCCAATTATTGTCGATAATTTATGCAATAGTAAATTAGAAGTTTTGAATCGCATTGAAAAAATATGTGGTGTTCGTCCTATTTTTTATCAAGCAGATGTTCGTGATGAAAAACTTATGGATGAAATATTTGCTAAAAATAGCATTGGAAGTGTTATTCATTTTGCGGGCTTAAAAGCTGTTGGTGAATCGGTTGAAAAACCTCAACTTTATTATGATAACAATATTGGCAGCACAATTACTCTTTTATCTATGATGAAAAAACATGGTGTTAAAAACATTATCTTTTCTTCTAGTGCAACCGTTTATGGTTCCCCTAAAAGAGTGCCAATTAAAGAAACTGATCCTATCGGCGAAGTCACTAATCCATACGCTGAAACAAAAGTAAAAATTGAAGAAATGTTAAATAAACTTTATAAAGAAGATAAATCATTTAACATTGCAATTCTTAGATATTTTAACCCTATTGGAGCGCATAAATCCGGTTTAATAGGCGAAGATCCAAGAGGCATTCCAAATAACTTGATGCCTTATGTAACACAAGTTGCTTCAGGAAAGCTTCCAATGCTAAGAATTTTTGGAAATGATTATGATACAAAAGATGGAACATGTGTAAGAGATTATATTCATGTTGTCGATTTGGCGCATGGTCATTTATTGGCTTTAAGAAAATTAGAAGAAAATCCAGGACTTGTAGTTTATAATTTAGGTACAAGTGTTGGAACAAGCGTTCTTGAACTTGTTAACGCCTTTATGAAGGCTAATAACATAAATATTCCATATGTCTTTGCTCCAAGAAGACAAGGCGACATAGCGGTTTGCTACGCTGATGCGACAAAAGCAAAAAATGAAATTGGTTTTGTGGCAAAATATAATATTGTTGATTGCTGCCGAGATTCATGGAATTATCAAAAGAAAAACCCTGATGGGTTAAATTAAGGAGGAAAAATATGGCAAGAGATGAAGTATCATTTGTAAACAAGTTTGGCGATACAATGTATGGCTATGCTTGGACAATTAAAGAACCAAAAGGCAATGTAATTATTGTTACTGGCATGGAAGAATATGCTTTACGTTACGATGACTTTGCAAAATACCTTAATGAGAATGGTTATGATGTTTTCTGTTTTGACCATTATGGACAAGGATTAAATGCACCAACACCTGATAAATTAGGCGTTGTTCCGACTTCGTTTTTCTCTAAATCAGTTAAAAATATTGATGAGATTGTAACTCATTGTAGAGTATCTTGTTTACCAACAACAATTATCGCTCACTCAATGGGTTCATTTATGCTTCAAGATTATATTCAAAGATTCACTGAACACATTAATAAAGTTGTTTTAGTGGGTACAAATGGACCAAATGCGAAATTTGCATATGCTTTCGGAAAATTTATTACAAGACTTTGCTTAACTAAGAAAAATCGCGATAAAAAATTCTACAAGATGAATGGTTTGTTATTTAAACAATATGAAAAACATTTTGATGAAGTAAGCGAATCAAATTGGATTAGTTTAAGTCCAACCAATGTTGCGGATTATATTGCTGATCCTCAAACTGGATATATTTCCACTCACGGATTTTTCTATGAATTCATGAAAGGTCTTAATCGTCTTTATAAAAGGAAATTTTTAAATAAAATTCGTAAAGATATGAATATTCTAATTGTTGCGGGTGATGATGATCCTGTTGGAGCTCATGGAAAAGGACCTGCAAAATTAGCTAAGCTTTATGAAAAATTAGGTCTTGAAAATGTTGAATTACATCTTTACAAAGATCTTCGTCATGAAATATTAAATGAAGATAATAAAAAAGAAATTTATCAAGACATTCTCGCTTTTGTGGATAGAAAATGTCCTAAAGCAGAATCGTTCTTGAAATAATAAATGCGCCTTGAAAAAGGCGTTTTTATTTCCATAAAACTTAAGAAATAATTAACGCTAAAATCTTCTATTGATTTATGTTTAATAATAAAATAT
>JBNMLE010000040.1:0-8456 GCA_050874705.1 Bacilli bacterium | reverse complement strand
AGTTAAAATTTTTCAACAAAGATATATCTTTGGCAATATTTTATCGTTTTCGTTGAATGATAGAAATTATGTATGTAAAATATATGAGATTTTGAGGTAAAGATATGGACACACTCGAGATAATAAATTTACACGTATCAGTAAAAAACAAAGAAATTTTAAAGGGCATTAATTTGAAAACTAATTCAAATGAAACAATTGCTTTATTAGGTCCAAATGGAAATGGCAAATCAACATTGCTTCAATCTATTATGGGGAATCCTAATTATACGATAACTTCTGGAAAAATACTTTTTAACGGAAAAGATATTTCAACGATGGAAGTTGATGAAAGAAGCAAACTTGGAATCTTCCTAGGAATGCAATATCCAAGTGAAGTTCCTGGTGTTAATAATTCCGATTTTCTTAAAGCTTGCTTAAATGCACATAGAGAAAAACCAGTATCTTTGTTTGAATTTTACAAAATTTTAGATGCTGCATATAAAAGAACTGGAATACCTTTTGATATGTCAAATAGAAATCTTAATGAAGGTTTTTCTGGTGGAGAAAAGAAGAAAAACGAAATACTTCAAATGCTTGTTCTTCAACCATCAATAGTTATGCTTGATGAAATTGATTCTGGTCTTGATGTAGATGCAGTTCAAGTAGTTGCAAAAATTATAAAAGAAGAGCAAGAAAAAAGAGGATTTCTCATTGTTTCCCACTATGCAAGACTTTATGAATTAATTAATGTCGATAGAGCTGTAGTTTTAGTTGATGGTAAAATTGTTGCTGATGGTGATCGTTCTTTAATTGAAAAAATTGATACTGAAGGTTATGAGTGGTTTAAAAAATCTTTAGGCATCGATATTCCAAAAGAAGAAAAAATGAATACTGTTTCTATTGGCAGCTGCGCTACAAAAGAAATTTTAAAGGCTAAAAAATAATGAATAAAATTATTGAGTTAAACAATAAAAAAGAAGAGCTAGAAATTTGTGATGTTAACAATCTAGACATCAATCTTTTAAATGATTCTTCCTTATTGATAAAAATTCTTAATTTGAATATTTCCGAAAATGTAAAAATTAACGCAAAAGTTGGACGAAATTGCCATTTAAAAGTTGTTTTTGCGGACTTTTCAAATGCTTCTTATGAAGTAAATTCTTGTGTTGATTTAAACGAAGAAGGAGCGGAATGTGAATGGCATCTAGCAACTCTTTCAAACAATAATGACAATAAAAAATTTGATATTTCTTTTAACCATAATGTAGGTCATACGAAAGCATTAATGGATAATTATGGTGTCGCAAAAGATGAATCAAAAATAATCTTTTCAGGCATTAATCACATTAAGGAAAAAGCTAAAAATTCTGTAACATCTCAAAACGCAAAAATTATTGTTTTTGATAGAAACGCTACTGGTGTTGCATCGCCTATCTTAAAAATAGATGAAAATGATGTCAAAGCTTCGCATGCTGCAATTGTCGGACAGTTAAATTCTGATCATATGTTTTATTTGATGTCGCGTGGTTTAAGTAAAGAAAATGCAAGACAATTAATTACTCTTGGTTATCTTGAACCAATTAGCAAATTATTCAACGAAGAAAATAAAGAAAAAATCAAAAAAGCAATTGAGGAGGCAATTTAAATGATTGATCCTTATAAGATTAGAAAAGATTTTCCAATGTATGTAAATAAAATCAAGATGCAAAATCATGATTTGGTTTTTTTAGATAATGCTTCAACGACTTTTAAACCATATTCAGTTATAAAAGCGGTTGAACAATATTTATCATATGAAACTTCTAATTCTCATAGAGGTGATTATGATTTGTGTTATCACACAGATTTAAAAATAGAAGAAGCAAGAAAAACAATTGGTGATTTTATTAATGCAAGTCCAAATGAAATTGTTTTTACAAGTGGTGCTTCAATGTCTTTAAATATGATTGCATATGGATATGGCGCAAAATTTTTGCAAAAAGGCGATGAAATTTTGCTTACAGAAGCCGAACACGCATCTAATATTTTGCCTTGGTTTAAAGTTGCTTCATTAACTGGTGCAATAATCAAATATATTCCTTTAGACAAAGAAGGAAGACTTACTCTTGATAACGTTAAGAAAACAATTACAAGTAAAACAAAGATTATTGCAGTTGCGCAAGTTACAAATGTTCTTGGTTTTACAGTCGATATTAAAGGTATCTGTAAAATAGCGCACGAGCATAACATTATTGTTGTTTGCGATGGTGCTCAATCAGTTCCACATATGAAAATAGATGTCAAAGATTTAGATGTTGATTTCTTGGCATTTTCAGGACATAAAATGTGCGGTCCAACAGGTATAGGATGCATATATGGAAAATATGATTTATTAGATAAAATGGATCCTTTATTATCTGGTGGAGGAATGAACGCAAAATTTGAGATGTGTGGTGATGTTAAATATTTAAATCCTCCTGCAAAATTTGAAGCAGGAACTTTAAATATCGAAGGCATTTATGGTTTAAAAGCTGCAGTCGATTATATTAACAATATTGGTATTGAAAATATTCATGAATATGAGCAAGATTTAAGAGCCTATGCAATATCAAAATTTAAGCAAATCCCAAATATTTTGATATATAACGAGCACGCTGATAGTGGTATTATTACTTTCAATATCAAAGGCATTTTTGCGCAGGATTTAGCTACTTATCTTAATAGTAAAGGTATTGCTTTAAGAAGTGGCCAACATTGTGCAAAAATTTTAGTTTCGTTTTTAAAAGAAGTGGCGACTTGCCGTGCTTCTTTATATTTTTATACAACAAAAGAAGATATCGACTATTTGGTCGAAACTTTAAAGAATGGTGGTGACTTTTTAGATGCCTATTTCGCTTAGCCCTCAAATGATGAGACAAATTATCATGGATCATTATGAAAATCCTCAACACAAACATGCTCCAGATAATAAAAATTATGAGTCTATACATATGGATTCTACAAATTGCATTGACGATATTGTCGTTTATGTTTTAGAAAAAGATGGAATGATTGAAGATTGTTTTTTTGATGGTGTTGCATGCACCATTTCAACTGCCTCAACTGATATTATGTGTGGTCTAGTTATTGGAAAATCTTATGATGAAGCAAAATATATCATTGAGCAATATAAGAAAATGATTCACGAAGAAGATTATGATGCTTCTGTTTTAGATGAAGCTATTGTTTTTATGAATACATCTAAACAAGCAGCAAGAATTAAATGCGCTACAATTGGATGGGATGGTTTAGATGATATTTTATGTCATCACCATGAACACAAATAATTATGGAAAAGAAAATTTTAGATAACCAAGATTATAAATACGGATTTAAAGATAAAGATGTCTCCGTTTTTAATACTGGAAAAGGTTTAACAGAAGAAGTTGTAAGAGAAATATCTAAACTTAAAAATGAGCCGGAGTGGATGCTTGAATTTCGTCTTAAAGCTTATAAAGCTTTTCTTGAACTTCCAATGCCATCATTCGGACCTGATTTATCAAATCTCGATTTTAGTTCCTATACATACTTTATTAGACCTAGCCAAAAAGTTGAAAAAGATTGGGATAAAGTACCAGAAACCATTAAAAATACATTCCAAAAACTTGGAATTCCAGAAGCGGAACAAAAATATTTGTCTGGTGTAACTACTCAGTATGAAAGTGAAGCAGTTTATCATAACATGCTCAAAGAAGTTGAAGACAAAGGCGTTATTTTCTTGTCAACTGATCAAGCTTTAAAAGTATGCCCAGATATCGTTAAAAAATATTTCAATACCGTTGTTCCTTTTAGAGACAACAAATTTGCTGCGCTTAATGGTGCAGTATGGTCTGGTGGTTCATTTATTTATGTTCCAAAGGGCGTAAAACTTGATAAACCACTTCAATCTTATTTTAGAATCAATAACGAAAAGAGTGGACAATTTGAGCGTACATTAATTGTTGTTGATGAAGGCGCTGATGTGCATTATGTCGAAGGATGCACAGCTCCAATTTATAGCAAAGATTCTTTACATGCTGCTGTTGTTGAAATAGTTGTTTTAAAAGACGCTAAGTGTCGTTATTCAACTGTTCAAAACTGGTCCACAAATATTATTAACTTAGTTACAAAACGTGCATGGGTTGGTGAAAACGGCCAAATGGATTGGATCGATGGAAATATTGGTAGCCAAACAAATATGAAATATCCTGCATGTATTCTTGCTGGCGAAGGCGCAAGAGGAAATTGTATTTCTATTGCGGTTGCTGGAAAAAATCAATATCAAGATGCTGGAGCTAGAATGATTCATTTAGCAAGTAATACATCATCAACTATTATTTCTAAATCAATTGTCAAAAATGGTGGAGTTGCAAATTATCGTGGTACTGTTAGACATGTAAAAAATGCTTTAAATTGCAAGTCGCATGTTGAATGCGATACTTTGATTTTGGATGATATTTCAAAAAGCGATACAATTCCAACAAATATGGTTATGAACAATACATCATTTATTGAACATGAAGCGACTGTTAGTAAAATTAATGAAGATCAATTGTTTTATTTAATGAGTCGAGGAATGTCGAAAAAAGACGCTACCCAAATGATTATTATGGGATTCATTGAACCATTTTCAAAAGAACTACCAATGGAATATGCGGTTGAATTAAATCAACTTATTAAAATGGACATGGACGGAAGCGTTGGATAATGAATAAATTTGATGTAATTGTTGTTGGTGGTGGTCATGCTGGTGTTGAAGCGTGTGCGGCTTGTGCTCACATGGGTCTTTCGACACTTTTGATAACTTTAAACAAAAAAATGATTTCAAATATGCCTTGTAATCCTTCTATTGGAGGAAGTGCAAAAGGAATAGTTGTTCGTGAAGTTGATGCTCTCGGTGGAATGATGGGAATCGCCGCAGATCACGAATATCTTCAAATGAAAATGCTTAATACTGGCAAAGGTCCAGGAGTGCAATGCTTAAGAGCGCAAGAAGATAAATTTTATTATCCACATTACATGCAAACAATGTTGGAAAGTATTCCAAATTTAACTATTTTAGAAGGTCAAGTAGTTGATTTAATTCATAATGAAAAAGATGTACTTGGAGTAATATTAGAAAATGGAGATAATATCTTTTCTAAAGCAGTTGTAATTGCAACAGGAACATATATGGAAAGCAAAATTCTTCGCGGAACTAATGTTTTTTCTGGTGGGCCTGATGGAGAAAAGCCTTCTATTGGTTTATCTAAATCACTTCAAAAAATGGGTATTGAAATTGTTCGATTTAAAACAGGTACTCCTCCAAGAATCAAGAAATCTTCTATAGATTTTTCCAAAGCAATTCCTCAATATGGAATGGATGGAAAATTAGCGTTTTCATATACAACAACTGAATTTATTCCTCTTGAAAAACAACTCCCGTGTTATTTAATTTATTCAAACGAAAAAACACATGATATTATTCGTTCTAATTTAGATAAAACTGCAACATATAATGGAATCCAAACAGGTATCGGTCCAAGATATTGCCCTTCTATTGAAAGCAAAGTTATGACATTTGTTGATAAAACGAGACATCAACTTTTTCTTGAACCTGAATTTAAAGATGGTGAATCAATTTATCTACAAGGTTTTTCTACTGCAATGAGAGAAGATATCCAAGAGCAAATGGTTCATTCATTAGTTGGAATGGAGCATGCTGAATTTTTGAAATATGCATATGCGATTGAATATGACGCAATTAAACCAGAACAATTTGATTTGACGTTAAAAGTTAAAAAATATAATGGCTTATATGGAGCTGGTCAAATATGTGGAACATCCGGATATGAAGAGGCAGCCGGTTTAGGACTAGTAGCTGGTATTAATGCAGCACTTTATGTTTTAAATAAAGAACCTTTTATTTTAAAAAGAAACGAATCTTATATAGGCGTTATGATTGATGACATTGTAACTAAAGGTGTAAATGATCCATATCGTCTTCTTTCTTCACGTGCTGAATATAGACTTTTATTAAGACACGATAATGCAGATTTACGTTTAACAGAATATGGACATAAACTTGGTTTGATTAGTGAAGACCGTTATCAAAAATTCTTAGAAAAGAACGAAAATATACAAAAATCCTTGCAAATATTGAACAAAACTTATTTAGGCGCTAATAAAAAAACAAATGAATATTTGCTAAATCATGGTTTAGAAACTTTGTCAGCAGGAGTCTCTGGAGCGGAATTTTTAAAACGTCAAAATGTTAGATATCAAAATGTTTATGATCTTATAGAAGAACTTCATGAGATACCTCTTGATTATATTGGAATTTCTCAATTAGAAATCATGGTTAAATATGAAGGATATATAAAAAGAGAACAAAAAGAAGCTAATAGTTTTGATAAATTTGACAATTATAAAATTCCTAGTGATATTGATTATTTATCAATGCATGGTCTCGCCCTTGAAGCAAGACAAAAACTTAATAATGTTAGACCATTAACGGTTGGACAAGCGAGTAGAATATCAGGAGTTAATCCTAGTGATATTTCTGTTTTAATTTTAAATATTAAGAAAAATAGTCATGAATAAAGAATTAATAAAAAAATTTATTGAAGAAGAACTAAAACTTAATGTTAATGAAAACACATTGAGCAATTTTGATATTTATGAAAAACTACTTCTTGAAACAAATAAGAAATTTAATTTGACTGCAATAGATGATGAAGAAAGTGTTTTATATAAACATTTTATTGATTCTTTATATGCTGCAAAGTTTGTTGATTTTAATAATAAAACGCTATGTGACTTAGGTACTGGTGCAGGTTTTCCTGGGCTAGTTTTAGCAATAATGTTTCCATCTTTAAATGTGACTTTAGTTGAAGCAAATGGAAAAAAGGTCAGTTTTCTTAAAGAAGTAACAAATGAACTTAAATTACATAATGTAGAAATATTAAATATTAGAGCGGAGCAATTAAATAATTTAAAAAATAGTTTTGATTATGTATCCGCTAGAGCAATGACAAGATTAAATGTTCTTGTTGAACTTGCTATTCCATTATGTAAAGTTAATGGGAAATTATTAGCTTATAAACTTTTTGATGTTGAAAATGAAATTTTAGAAGCAAAAAACGCTTTAAAAGAATTAGATTGCAAAGTTAATGCTGTTTATAAATATGAATTGCCAAATAATATTGGAAAAAGAAGTCTATTGGTTATTGAAAAAATAAAAAATACAAAAAAGAGATTTCCTAGAGATTTTTCTAAAATATCATCCAATCCTTTATAAGTGTGTTATACTAATTTTGTTTCAGGGCAAGGTGAAATTCCTGACCGGTAGTAAACCCTACGAACCTATATGTTAGGTTGATCTAGTGAAATTCTAGAGGCGACAGTAAAGTCTGGATGAAAGAAACATGTGTTTTTTTGCCCTGAAAGGGGTATTTTTTTATGGATAAATTTAGAACAATTTCATTTGCGGTTTTGCTATTAGTTTGGTTTTTTGTTTTTTTGAAAATTGCTTCAACAAATAAAACAAAAACAAAATATTCAAATACTACCAAATTAATTGTAAGAATTGCTATTTTTGGTGCAATTTCAACAGTTTTGTATGTAGTTCCTGTTTTTAAATTTCCAGTATTTTTCTTTCCACAATTCTTAGAATTTCATTTCGACGAAATTCCTGCTTTAATTGCTGGATTTGCTTATGGCCCTATGTCAGCTTTTGGTGTTCTTTTGGTTAAAACATTAATAAAACTTCCCTTTTCAACATCTTTAACTGTTGGAGAGATTTCTGATTTTATTTATTCTGTTATATTTATTTTGCCAGCTGCTTTAATTTATAAAAAATATCGTAATTTTAAAGGTGCATTATTAGGTTTATTTATTGGAACAATCGGTCAATTAATTGTGTCTTTCTTTATTAATATTTTTGTGATGATTCCATTTTATTTATTTGTATTTAATATGAGTGAAGAACAGCTTCTTAAAATATGCCAATTAGCTAATCCTAGTATTAGTGATATTAGATGGGGATATGGTTTATTTGCGGTATTACCATTTAACGCTTTAAAAGATGTAATTGTTATTGTTGTCACTTTAATAATTTACAAAGCAACACATAAATTTATTGATAAAATACAAGCATAAAAAAACCAGCTTACGCTGGAATTTTTTATTATTTTAATTATTCAACGTCGATTGCACCGAATGGGCATTCAAATCCGAGTTCTCCATCGAATTCATCAACAATTGCTTTTGCGCGACCGTCGTCATCAAATTCGAAGATGTCTGGGCGTGATCCGACACAAAGTCCGCATGAACCGCAGAGATCTTGGTTAACTTTTACTTTTGGCATATTATTCTCCTCCGATTGTTTTTTATTATAAACAAATGTTGCTTGTTCTTCAATATGTATGCTTTATATATTTTTAGATTATTTTGTTCTATATAAAAAAAGAATATAATGCTTAATTTAACACTCTATT
>JBNMLE010000039.1:0-9086 GCA_050874705.1 Bacilli bacterium | reverse complement strand
TCTCCGTGACAGGGAGACATGTTAGCCGCTACACCAATGATCCAATAAATGCGACGCATATTATTATCACTGAACTTAAGAAAAAATGCAAGATAAAAAAATGCGTCGATTTAATATTTAATTAATAATTTTTTGCGCGAAGTTCAAAATATGCTTTTGGATGTGCACAAACTGGGCAAATTTCTGGAGCAAATTTTCCAATATGAATATGACCACAGTTACGGCATTTCCATACTGCTACATCATCGCTAATAAATACTTTACCTTCTTTAACATTTTCAAGAAGTTTAAGGTATCTTTCTTCGTGTTCTTTTTCAATTTTAGCAACACCTTCGAATTGAAGAGCAATTTTTTCAAATCCTTCTTCACGAGCAACTTTAGCCATTTCTTTGTACATATCAGTCCATTCGAAATGTTCACCCATAGCGGCTTCTTTTAAGTTTTCAGCAGTTGTTTTAATATCTCCGCCTTCGAGATATTTAAACCACATCTTAGCATGTTCTTTTTCATTTTCTGCTGTTTCTAAAAATATAGCAGCAATTTGTTCATAGCCTTCTTTTTTAGCTTTGCTTGCAAAATAAGTATATTTGTTGCGGGCTTGGCTTTCTCCTGCGAAAGCTATTTGTAAATTCTTTTCTGTTTTACTTCCTTTTAAATCCATTATTATTTCCTCCGTAATATTAGAATAGCACTTCTTAAATATTTTATAAAATATTATGCTTATAAAGTTTTAGAATCGATATAGTTGATATAATCTACGATTGGAGCTTTATCAAGTTCGTTTTTAATAAAACCATGAACTTGATCTCTTAGATAAATCATATTTTCTTTTTGGTTAAAATTAGGGTTTGGATAAATTGGTTCACTAAGAGTAACTGTCATTTTAGGTTTGTCGTAATATTTTGGATGTTTCTTTGTATATCTATATGTGACAGCAAAAGCGACGATAGGCGCATTAAGTCGAACCGGATAAATAAATGATACATCAGAAAAATCACGAGCAACTTTTGCATATGGCCATATATGAGCTTCTGGATAAATTGTTACAACTGATTTTTGTTTAATACGTGTTTCAATTGCTTCAACAAATCTTTCTGAATTCTCTAATGTTGATGGAACAGGTATTGAACCAAGCATCATAACTAGATTCGTAATTCCAGGAATCGACACAGCATCAATAGATGAGACAACATATGCTTTTTTCTTATTAGCAATGCAAGTTTGAGGAACAAAACCATCATACACATTTGTGTGGTTACCATATAAGAAATAACCGCTCTTTTTAAGTTGTTTTAAAACTTTTTTGTTTTCAATTTTTACTCCGCGATGTAGTTTTGCACGTATAAATAATATTGGTCTTGCAATAATTCTATAAACAAAATCAGCACATAATTTCCAAAGAGGAGATTTATGAATATATACAAAATCATCTTTAAGCTTCTTTGCTTTTATGCTTGTACAAGCAAAATCTTCGTTTCTTTCGTCATGATAGACAATAACGCGATTATTTAAATTGTGCTCAGTTTTATATTTTCTAACCTTCACCGCTTCAAACATCATTTCGTTCATGCGGTCCATGCAATGTTCGTATTCAAATTGCTTTGTGAATTCAACATATTCATTGGAACGCTTTTCTTTTTCTTCTTTATGTTCAATCCAATAATCGATTTTCTTTGCAAGATCTTTTGAGTCATTACAATTAAATAAATTCTTTTCATCTAAAGCAAAATGTCTTGGAGCGCTTCTTTTAGTATTATTAATAACTGGAACTAGTCCACAAGAAATAGCTTCTAGACAAGCAATTGATTCAAGCTCGGCATAGGCGCAGTGAACATATAAATCACAATAATTAATTATTTTGATGAGTTCATCTTGACTATGAATTCCTAAAACAGGTTTATTAATAAAATTTTTAGTCCAATGTTCGATTTGTCTTCTCATAGGACCATCGCCAGCGAGAATTAATTGAATTTTATCTTTGTATTTTGAATATTTGACTGCTTTTATCAGCAGTTTTTGATATTTTTCTCTTGAATATCTTCCTGTATATAAAATACAGAATTTATCTTTAAATTCCTCTGGTTTTTCAGTAGGAATTTTCTTAAACATGCTTTTTACACCATTAGAAATAATATGACCATTTGTTGGTCCGACAACATGTTCAAAATCATCTTTAATAAATTTTGTTGGATAATGAATTGCGTCCGCATATCTATAAAGTAATCTATAGAAAGTTTTATATACAGTTGGATTGAGATTTATTAATCTCATCGCTTTTGCGTGAGAAGTAACATTTTCAGCTTGAATGTGAAAACCGCATGTAATTGGAATATGTCTTTCATTTGCTATTTTTGCAGTCTTATTAGCGACAGAAAAAGGAAGCATGCAATGGACTAAATCCACTCCTTCTAGAGCTTTGTTAATAATGTTTTTATCCGCTTTTGCCGGAGCAATACCGTTTTTTTCAACATAATTATTAAAAATTCCAAAATCAATTTGAGGGGATATAAAATATCCTGCGACATTATATTTATCTTTATCACCACATAAGACTCTAACTTCATGACCTCTTTTTTGAAGAGATTCAATTAAGTTATAGGCCGCCATTGTGGTGCCATTATTCTTTTTTCCTAATACATCAGCAACAACTAATATTTTCATTTTGTATCCTTAGATACAGGTTTACCAAAAGTAATTTCAACAAGTGCAAGATGACCAGCTTTAAATAAGTCTATTCTTTCTTCGTTTCCGCTTAAAAAGAAACGATCAACAGCTTCCCAAATAAATACCCACGAAACAATCGATAATATTTCGCCAAAGAATTCGTAATTTTCAATATTGAAAGCCGCTCCTAAAAAGATATATAAAGCAAGCACAAGAGCGCCTATTAAAAATGAAAAGAATCCAAATAATTTTGATTTTTTCATATCGATGCGCGCCTTTTCATAAATTAATGAATAATGTCTTGTCACCACTTTTGAAATTTTTGCTTTTAGTTCTTCTGTATACTTACCTCCATCATCAAAATTAATCACAACCGGAATGTCCGATTTTAGAAATTCAGTTTCCTGGTTAATATAATCATATATTTCAGGATTAATTCTATTGTCGTAAGAATATATAGAAAAAGGTGACTCAACTTTAGTTAAGTCAACATTAATGTATGCTTTTCCATCGTTAAAAACGTGAGCTTCTTCGAATTTTAACGAATAACGATTTTCATTAGCGAAAAGCTCATCCATGCGTTTTTTAAATAATTTACGCTGAGCTTTTCTTTCTGCTCGTTTTTCTTTTGAACGGACATTATCAAAATTGTTCATGTGCTTATTATAAACAAATTATTGTAATTAAGCAAATTAGCAAAAGGCGCATATAAAATAAAAAAACCTTGTTTTCACAAGGTTTCTTCTAATTAAGCATCCTTTTTAGCGGTTTTTATACGCGGAACGTAAATAAAAATAATTGTTAATATATAAAGGGCTAAATAAACGAGTAATATTAAAGATACAACCACTATCAAGGCAGCATTTTGAATTACTTCAGTGCCACCTGCTAAAATATCTGCTATATAATTTCTCAATAAATAAGCTGCAACGCCAGTAGTTATAAGACTTGTTAAGCACATATCAATAATCATAAAAATGCTTAATACTTTTCCTGAAGGTTTTTTTCTAAAACCGCATATCAAATTTACAACATCTAATATAACTACTAAAGCAAGAAACATATCTAGAACATAGCCAGTTAACATTACTTTGCCTAATACTTCTCCACCAGCTTCTGCTCCACCGATGCTTCCAATCGCTCCAGCGAAAACACCACCAACAATAAAAACAACAAAAATTATGCCCATTAAAAGCATCATACCAACATTGCTAACAATATGGCTAACCAATAAAGGAATTCGAGCCTTTTCTTTCATAAAAATCTCCTTGAATAAAACTATTTTATCATAAGTTGTTATATTTCTTAAGAAAATCTATTGTATCGCTCAATGATTGATTTAAATCACGTGGAACAAAATCAATCGTGGATTTCAATTTCGAATTATCTAAATGAGCGCCATATTTAAGAACTTTAAGTGACTCTTTATTAAATAAAGATGATAACGTTTTATTTTTGGAAAATGCTTTATAAATTGGAAGGAAAATAGAAGCAATATTATTGCTACAAATGAATTTAATTTCTTTTCTATTAGTTAATTTACACACCATATTCATAAGGGCTGAAATATCTATTTCTTTATTTGAAATAATATATTTTTCTCCTCTTACTCCTTTATCACATAATTTAATAATTGCATCAGCAACATCTCTTACATCGATAAAATCATATGATCCAGTAATTGAGGCATTTAGATTACCTTTAATGATTTCATTTATCATTGTTTCAACAAACATATTTTTATAATCATGTGGGCCAAAAATACTCGATGGATAAACTGTTATTGCATCAAGACCGTTTTTATAAAATGAATCAACAACTTCACCCGCAATAATCTTACTTTTTTCATATGGAGATTTTGTTTTTAAAATATCAATCAAAGAATTTTCGTTAATAATTTCATCTTTTCTTTTATGATAAAAAACGCTTGAACTGCTACAAAAATAAATCTTCCATTTACTTTTTTAGTGTGTTCAAGCATATTTTTTGTTCCGTTAACATTAATATCCATCAAATTATCTAAGTTCTTATCATCGATGTAGACTTTCGCTGCGCAATGAATGACAAAAACTTTATCAGATGGATTAACTAAGAATACTTCATTTAAAGAATTATAATCTTCAACCGAAGCATAATAGATTTTAGCTTTTAGTCCTTCAAGAGGTTTAATGTTATGATTTTTAACAACTATCGCTCTTATTTCAGTGTCTTCCTTATCTTGCAATAAACGGATAATATTGTTTCCAAGAAACCCGTTAGCCCCACTTACAATAAAAATGTTCATGGGACTATTATATATTAGAAAAATGTTAATTAGAATCTAACAAAAGCTATTTCCATTAAGCTTCGATAGCCTTTATCTAAATATTCTTGGATTTCATCTTCCTCTTTTTTATATTCTTTGGCTAATTGGCCAATATTTTTATTTTCAAAATATATTTTTCTAATATATTCATAACTCACATCGTCGATTGTTTTTCTTTCTTTGTCTGTCAATGATGAAAGATAATCTTTCATATCATTAAAATCTAGCATCGAACAATAAGAAATATAATCACAAAGAAAATCCCTATCCAAGATTATTTCATCATCGATGAGTATTCCTTTATATTTATTTTTTGCATATTTTAGTATGTCATTAAATGAATATATTTCATATTTAATAAAGGAAAATGTCTTTTGTATTATTTCTTCGCTTGAATAGATATTTATACATTTGATCTCTTCCCCATTAGATAAATGAACAATAGATTCAGTTAAAGATTCATTATTAAGTTTTTGCACATAGAAATAATTATTTTGTAACGCTTTATAAAAATCAGCGGCATCTAATTTATTTTTTTGTTTTTGTAAGAGTTGTATCACATCTTTATTATTAACAAGCTTTTTATCTTCATAAGCGTTACTTAAAGAAACATCATGTATTAAATCTACAATTTTTCCATATTTTTCATTAGGACAAGACTCGTAAATAATGCCACTTACTTTTAAAGTCTTTTTAATTATTCCAAACAATATATTGTCGTTACAAAGGAAAAGAACGCGGTCACCTTCCTTTATATCATCTTTAATGATTTCACATGCTTTACAAAGATAACAATTTAAATTTTCATCTAAAACACAATAATATTCATCTATTTCTAAATTAGAAAAATTATCATCGATGATTGTATCCGCTAAATCTTTATTCATGACATAAGGATTGATTAAATCTAATTTTTGTGAACATTTTTCCATCATTAATTTATATTTTTCTTCATCAAATATTATAGTTTTACTCTCAATTTCTCCATCGACCAATGTAATAAAAACGAAAAATATACATTTTTTATCTTCTGAATCAACTCCAGTCGTCAAATACGAATCTTTAAATTCTACGTTTTTTAAGTCTTTTAGGCTTTTTGCAATAAAACGATCTAAAAGAGTCTTAAAAACATAAACTACTCGATAATCAAGATTGTTATCAACACATGTTATTGCGGTAATTAAATCATCATGAGAAGCAACACCAATATGTTTATAATATTTGTTTATAAAAGAATATATTTGTGTTTTATCCTTGTTATATTTTTCATGTTCATAAATTAATTCTGCATAATCACGATTATAATTAATCATCGTTTTTTTCTCCATATCGTGATATAAAAGTTCGTGCTCAACACATTCTTCATAACCGCAATGATCGCATTTAACAAGAAAAATATTTCCGGATATAACATCACCTTTTAATTCAGGATCAAGTTGAACATTAACGCTATCATAAATATCATATAAAATCTTTTCTCCACATTGTGGGCAAGTTAATTCAATTGTTCTTACTTTTGACATAATTTTATTTCCTTTCTAAGCTTCAATTTTTCTATATTTTCCAGGTTTTTTCGGTTCTGGAAGACCTCCAATAAAATATTTGTTATAGTATTCTTCACGCATTAAAAGTCTTGCAAAGAATGTTCCAAATATGGGATTTTTAATTCCTCTTCTTTTTGCTTCTAAAAATATTTTTGAATTGTAATCAATTTCTATTGGTAGATAATAATCAATCCCGTTCGCGCCTGGACAATCTTTGGTTGCTGTAACTTTGTATTTAGATTTAGAAAAACAATTATTTTCTAAAACTATATATGGGTTCTTTGATGGAGATTTGTAAAATCCTTTTTTAAACATTATTCCATCCTTATATTTTTTTGTACCAAGTTCATAAATATAGAAAATGTTTTTTCCTTCTTCGAGTCTTTTACAAGTGCAAAGAAATATATATATTCCATAATAAACAAGTAAAAACACATTTCCTACATATATGCATCCTCTATCTTCATTCATTCTTAATTTCCTCGATATACTTTTTAATCAAACATAAAAGAAACAACTACCATATCAGATAACTCAATATCTTCAGGTTCAATATCAATAGAATCTTCTAATGATCTAGGAGCTTCTAAACACATCTTATACCCTTTATAACCATACTCATCGTCACTATAATCGAAAGCGTGATAATTAATATTAGTAGGTACAATGTTTTTTAGACCTAACGATTCCGCTATTAAGGTGGCCTTTCTTTTAGCGTCTTCAACAGCTAATTTAAGTACTTCTTCTTTTGCTTTTTCAGCATCTTTAAGAATGTAAGAAATTCTTATATCTGAATTCATATCATTTTGTGAAATCAAATTTACGATTTTTCCTAATGTTTCATTGCTTCTAGGAAAAGTAATTCTTAAGGTTTGATCATATTTATAACCTAAGAATAATGTCTTTTTATAATTCCCATGTTCATCTCTTATGCGTTCCGTTTGAGTGGAAATATTAAAATATGATGTTTTCACACAATCTTTATCTAGATTTATTGCTTTTAGAGAATTTTGGATTTTCTCTAAATCAAAAACTGATTGTTGCAACGCTTCTTCATAAGAGACACACAACTTTGAAAATTCTAATTTGACAACTGTTGTGTCTGGAGAAAAACTCTTTTCTCCTTTCCCAGATATTTTTATTATTTTTTCCATTTTTAATTTCTCCTTATTTTTGAGTATTAGAAACTCATTTGACAATAATAGTATATGTATAAAAAAAGACCTTTATTAGGTCCTTGGTGGTTGTAATTATTACTTAGAAATCAAATACTAAATTAACATTTTTTTCTAAGCAGAATGCATTAATAACAGAAACATCATCGCTATCAGAAACATATTTCTTATTAGATATTAAGTATTTATATAATTGATCCTCTTTACTAATAGGAGAAAAACATCTTCCGCAGAAAAGAAGGAAATTTTCAGCTTCACTCATGCTCATATTAAGAGCAAGAATATATCTCATAAGAACTTGTTTAGAAATTGTATCTCTTTTTTCAACTTTATAATGTTTTGCTCTTAATGCAGCACCATTTTTACTATTATTTGATAATGCTTTATTTAAAAATCTTCTTACAATTTTATTCCATTTTTCATCTTTAAATCTTTTTTCTATATATGCATCTATATAATCAGCAACAGAATTAAATGGTGATTCATTGACATTAATAACTGCGTCTATATGCGGAAAAGATAAAATATATGCGGCATCAAAATTCAATCTATCAGAAGGCGCATAAAGAACGGTAAATTGTAAACACTCGCCAAAATCAGATGCTGGAAAAAAGTATTTATTGGTTTTTCACCATTAAAAAATTCGTCATCATAAACAAATCTATCTTCGTCAAAGTATGAAAGATTTTTATTTATTGTAGAGAACAATTCTTCATTTGTATTATTCTCACCACTAACAAAATCATCATTTCCTATTGGTGGAAGAATTATTTCAATATCTATATTTTTAATTCTTTTAATAACAGCATTACTTAAATTAGTTAATATCTTTAAGGCAATAACTGATGGATAGCCAAGATCAATTAAGTCATTAAAACAATAGAAGCACTTTTCCATTCTTTTGTTTTTGCTAATCTTAACGAATCATAAAGCTGATATTCTAGTCTGCTTTTATCATCAGTTTGCGTAAAATAATACGCATCGAATCTGAAATCATGAATTGTTATTAATTTGTTTTCATAATCATCAGCGGGAGTATTAAAAATTTTTTCATTACTTTCAATGCGAATGAAATTATCATTTTTAAAATCAATTATATTGCCGTATTTAATCTTTATAGCCATAAATATATTATACTGTCATAAATCCAAAATATTAATAATGAATTAATGATTACTTTGTCCTTTCATTTTTAAATTAAATATTGGGCATGTACCTTTTTAAGTACAAGATATTAAACAGATAAAGCCGATAGAATTATTACAACTATCGGCTTTCTTATGGCGCTTAGAAATCTTATTAACAAGAAAGGAGTACAACAAGTAGAAAGGAGGTTGCGCCACAATTTTCATTCCATTTATTTGGAACAACTATATTAAACAGTATTATATAAATTTT
>JBNMLE010000038.1:0-9208 GCA_050874705.1 Bacilli bacterium | reverse complement strand
TTAATGAAATGACTAACCTGTAATAGATAAGGAGGAAAAAACTAAATATGAATAAAAAATTATTTGTTCTATTACCTGCCGCATTATTAATGCTCGCTGGTTGTGGCGAAACTTCAGATGATCCAACAACAAATCCTACAACTGAACCAACAACTTCACAACCAACAACTACAACTACTACAACAACTTCACAACCAACAACAACTACAACATCAGTAGTTCCAGAAAAAAAATGGGTTATGCTTACAGAAGCACCAGTGGTTGGTGTCAATTACCGCGCTGGTTTAGATCATAGCGGTCTCGGTGACAAAAGAATGTATCTTGATGGTACAAATGCTGGTGGCGTCGAAAGAAGATTCACTTTAAACGAAGATGAATCAAAAGCCGCTGTTGTCACAGTTGAAGCAAATGGTGAAGGCTTCAATATCAAAGTTGGTGAGAAATACATTGTCGGAAAGAAAGTTGGCACATATAGCAACGCATTATTTAGCGACACAGCAGAAGGATCACCATGGTTATGGGATGCAGAATACACTTCATTCACAAATAGTGTTGAAGGTTATGTTGTATTCTTAGGTGTTGGTAAAACTGATACCTATCCTAACGTTGAAGCTAAAGGCAGTGTAAAAGCTGCTGATATGCAACATTTACACTTCTACGTCGAAAAATAATTAGTTTTAAGATTGTAGACTTTTAGAAGTATGAGAGCACATTAAAATGGATGATGTGCTCTTTTTTAGTTCTTTAAATTCTTGAATGTTTATGTGGATTCACCATAAAATAAGAAAAAAGATGTGAATTCAAATATGGTTAACAAAAATATGCATCCGCACAAAAATTCAAAGAACTGACTCAGTCTATTGATAGTTATTTTCAAAAATAAAAAGTCTTTTTAAATTAATCAGGTTATTAGCATATAAGGAACCTTAATTGAACTTGTTTATTTTAAATTCAATTGTCTGAATCCTTCTAAATTCAGACATATTTAATGTACCATATATATCGATTTTTTCTTTGTTTTTAACGGTCTTTTCTTCAATATTAAATCCGAGCAACTTAGTTGTTAGCGATAATGATGTCATTAAGTGTTTGCCACCTGAAACAAACTTTAAAGCTTTTGTTGGCAAATTATATATTGCAAATTCTGGTTCATAATTTCCAATTCCAAACGGAGCAAAAGACCTTAAAATTTCATAATTTTTAATATTTATATCATTTAAAGACATTTCGATATAATCTTTTTTATTTTCTTCAACAAATTGATGCGATTTTGCATATTCTTTAAAATCATTACTAAAAGAATTAAAATCTTCTTTTTTGATACTTAGTCCACCTGCTTGTGCGTGACCACCACCATTTACTAGGTATTTTTTAAGGTGAGAAAAAGCATCGATTACATTAAAGCCTTCTTTTGACCTAATTGACCCTTTTAACATATTATGTTCTTTGCTATCAACTGTAAAAACAATTGATGAAACATTATATTCGCTCATTAATCTATTCGCTAATAATCCAATAAGACCTTCTTTAACATCAGTTAAAATGCATATCGATCCTTCGTGATTGATATTTGATATATTTTCTATCGCTACTTTTGTAGCGGTTTTTCTTTGCTCATTAACTTCATTAATCCAAAGTGACAATTGAGATATTTCTTTTTCATCATCACTTATAAGATATTTAACTAATCTATTTACAGAAGTATCTTCAATCATGCGCCCGATAGCGTTAATCTTTGGAGCTACTTCAATAGCAAGTGTTTTTTCATTAATAATTGGACTACTTATAAGTTCCATAAAAGTTCGATATTTGTAATTATTCAAATTATCAATCGCAAGTAATACGACATCGCGGTTATAATCTTTTAGTTCCATTAAATCGCTTATCGTTGATAAACCCGCTAAAACGACAAGATAATTATCGTATTGGCCAATAAGCGCACGACTTAAAAACAAAGCCATATAGCCGCCAGAAGCAATGATATTGCTAACTTTTGAAACGATTGGATGAATAATGCTATAAGCATCTGGAAGATTAGCGGGAACTTCATGATGATCTACAACAATCACATCAATCCCAAATTCCTTAGCTTTTTGTATTGCTTCATTTGCAGAAATTCCATTATCAACGCAAATAATTAATTTAAAATTTTGTTTAGCTATTTTTTCAACATTGTTAACATTAAGTGCATAACCATCGATATATCTTGAAGGAATATAATAACTTACATCATAATTAAGCATTTTAAATGTTTTTACCATTATTGATGTTGCGCAAATGCCATCGCAATCATAATCACCATAAATAATAATTTTTTCTTTATTTTTAATAGCTGATCTTATACGATTGACCGCTTTATCCATTCCTAAAAAAGAAGATGGGTCTTTTAATGAAATATTATCAGTATGTTTTTTTAGAACCTCATATTGTTCATGCGATAAATTATAATAATCTAATAATTTCTCTAAAAATGTTTTCATACATAAATATAAAGGCTACATGAAGTAGCCTTGTTTAATTAATCATTGATGCCGATAAATATTGTTTCTTCTGGTTCGCTTGTTTTTGGTTTGCTTTGCAATTTAATTTTTGATTTCTTAGAGCGATTAATTTTTATTGTTGGCATGTGAATCTTTTTAAGTTTTTTAGAAATAAATTCACTTGTTGGACCAAGAAGAGCTGTCACAAATAATACGCTTAAGGCAATTGCAAGAATCATACCTGCAAATATAGCGGCAAATTCTTTATTTCCAAATCCGAAGAAATCTATAGCCAAGAATGCTGACATAATAGCAATTTGGGACATTGGAAGGAATGAATATGAAACAGCTTTTTTCATGATTTCATATCTATTTTCGTTTGTTAAATCGCCTTTTTGTTCTTTAAGCATATCTTTTTCTTTTTCTAAGAAAATAATTGCAAATGAAAGTGATATAATTGCGGCAATTGGCATGACAAGAGATGTAATACCAATTGTTTGAATTCTTGTCATTGCAAAGAATCCATAAGAAATTAAAGTAACAAATGAAGATACTCCAAGAGTTGCAATAGCACGACTTGGACGATATCTAAATGCGATATAGATACACGATCCAACAATAGCGATTGCAGATGCAAGAGCAACAAATCCTTGATTTGGTGTAACTATAACTTCTTTAGAAGTTTTAACTTCGCTAACAATATAAGAACTGCTACTAGTTCCTTCTTTATTTAGCACTAATTGTTCAACTGCTTCACCTAGTCCGTTTTCATTAGCTTCTTGTTTAGCGTTATCAACAACATATTCGAACTTATCTGAAGATGAGAATGTGTTATCGATCGAAACTAAGAAATAAGTATATTCAGTTGTAATTTTTGTTTTGTAATCGTATTTATTTGATTCAACGACTTCAACATCTTGATATGCAAGAGGCTTATCATTAACAAGAATATTAGCTAAAATTTCATTTCTAAATTCTTCTTCTGTTGAAATAGTTGGGCTTTCTTTTTGAATTGAAAGATAAATTTGTGTTGTTTCTTTTGTTGCATTAGAAACATTTAATGGTGATCCTTTAAGGGCTCCAAATACTGAAATTGTCGCAATTGATGCAATAGCGAATAAAAGAGAAACAATAGCGATAGGTTTACGTTTCTTTGTAAAATCTCTTCCCTCGTATGGATTAACATATGTTGGTTTTTCTTCTTGCATGATATTTGGAACAAGTGATTCATCAATATTAAGCAATTTTAATTCCGATTGTGCTTTTGTTGAATTTGTTAATAACCACATATTTAATCTGAACAACACCATTGTTAAGACTAATGTGACGATTGATCCAAAGAAAAGCATGATGCCAAGTGGTTTAAGAGCATTTCCGCCAAGGAAATAAAGCATAAGACCACTGAAAGCATAAATAACAGCGAAATCAATTGAAGGAAGTGTAATTTTCTTCATAGCTTCTTGATTGGCTTTGCGTAAAGCACGTCCTTTATAAACTTCTTCTTTCAATTTATTCATATACATGACAGCAATTGTTAAGGACATGATTCCAATTAAGATTCCTCCAACAATAGCAGAAATGTTAAATGTTGCACCAAGAAGCATGAATAAGACATAGCTAAGGAATACATTAGCAAGAGTATTAGCAGCAATTCCGATAGATGCAACTCTGTAAAGTAAAACAAGAATTAAGAACATGACACTAATTGCGATAAGTGTGGCAATTAAGGTAATTGACCATGCAAGATTAATATCATTTCCAAAAACGAGTAAGTTCTCAGCGGTTGCTGTTGTTTTAATGTAATTATTTGTAATTCCACTTGCACTTTCATTAACAAATAAAACATCGACATTATATTCAAATGATGAAGCATTGAACATATTGCAAACATATGTTGCAAGTTGGTTGGCTTGTTTTAGCTTATTAGTATCATATTGTCCTTCGCTATCAGCATAACCACAAAGGAATTGAAGTTCTGTTTGTTCTTCTGCACTTTTTGTATACCAAATATTATCTGAAACAAATGAACAAATAATTTTTTGACCTGTGATAGCAGGATCTTCTTGTGCTGTTTCATAAGAATCTCCATCTTCCCAGTTTGCCCAAAGGAAGATATCTGGTTCTTTTGTTTCTTCTTCAGTTCCTGTTTCATTAGCGGATTTAACATGTGCAAGAGATGAACTGCTTGCTTGATCAACATTATTGACTGATTCAATTAATGTTTTAACTAAAGATGGATCGCTTACAGGGAAAATAACATAAGGAACAATGTCTTCTTCGTGAACAATATATGCTTTTGAATCTACAAAGATTTTATCTGCAGTTAAACGGGTTTCTTCAACTTCACCAGCGAGTGAGAAATCACCACCATTAAAGCCAAGATAACGAGTAATATAATTTAATTCAGTTTCATCATTGACTCCAAGAGAGACGCGGACTGTGTCGTTGCCATCAACGCGGACAGAATAATCTTCAATCTTGTATGTTTCAAGACGAGCTTTCATTTCTTCTGCAACTTTGTTTGCGGCATCTTCATCTGTTTCAAGTGATTGATTTTCATCTTTTTCACTTAAACGATAAACAATTTCGTTTCCATTAGTATATTCACGTCCTGGATTCATCATTGTAAAAACTGGGGTGGCTGCAACACCGATTGATAAAAGCATGGTTAGAGCCATTGTGATGTAAGCAATAAATCTTCGCATAATTCCTATTTCTTTCTTTCTAATAAATTTGATTGCATAAATTAAAAAATTTATACTACTTGTAAAATATACAACTTATTGAGCAAGTTTGCAAACACATTATATGTAATATAAAAGGCAAATAATAAAAATTGGCGTTTCGCTGGCCAATTTTAATTTATTTTATGATGCGATAATTATGATATTTTTCAAGATGAGAATAAGCTTTATCTGTAGCCATTCTACCTCTCGGAGTTCTATTAATAAAACCAATTTGAAGAAGATATGGTTCATAAACATCTTCTAAGTTCATTACTTCTTCTCCGATAGATGAGGCAATAGTTTCTAAGCCTACAGGACCGCCAGAAAATCTTTCGACTAAAGTTAACAAATAATTAACATCAACTTCATCAAGTCCTCTTTCATCAACTCTTAGGGCTTTTAAAGCATTTATGGCATCACTATAAGTGATTTTATCTTCGCCTCTAAAATTTGCAAAATCTCGAACACGTCGAAATAATCTATTAGCAATTCTAGGTGTCCCGCGACTCCTTTTAGCAATTTCAACAATCGCTTTTTCATCTATATCTGTTTTAAAAACTCGACTAGTTCTTCTTACTATATTTGCAATTTCATTCTCGGTATAATAATTCAATTTTTCACTTATTCCAAAGCGCGCTCTTAAAGGTGAAGTTAAGTCACCAGCACGTGTCGTTGCGCCTATTAATGTAAATGGAGGAAGATCAAGATTAAGAGTTGTTGTTCCACCTTCACGAGGAATAATAATTGATAATTTGAAATCTTCCATTGCACCATAGAGCACTTCTTCAACAACTTTTGGAAGTCTATGTATTTCGTCAATAAATAAAATATTTCCAGGTTCTAAAGAAGTAAGAATAGAGGCTAAATCACCAACTTTTTCAATTGCAGGACCATTAACCATTTTAAGTTCTGCACCCATTTCATTGGCAATAACATTAGCAAGAGTTGTTTTTCCTAGCCCTGGTGGGCCATATAAAAGAACATGGTCAAGAGTCTCATTTCTATGCTTTGCAGCACCAATAAAAACACGTAAATTTTCTTTTAAAATTTCTTGTCCAACATATTCATTTAATGTTTGCGGACGAAGCGAAATATCTTCGATATCATCTTTATTTTTATTAGCGTCTAATAACCTTGCCATAATTATTTTTTAATTCTTTTTAATGCCTCGCGAAGTATATCTTCATTAGTTGCATTTTTAATATTAATTGTCGATAAAACATTATCGATTTCTTTTACTTTAAAACCTAAACTTTTTAAAGCTTGCCTTACTTCATCGTATTGGTTTACATTCGCTTTAGTGTCAGTTAATTGTCCTTTTAAATCTAATATTATTTGGGCTGCTGCTTTTGCACCGATACCAGGAAGTTTCTTTAAATAAGTAACGTTGTTCGAACTAATTGCAGCAAATAATTCTTCTGGCTTTGTAGCGCTTAACGCGTTTAAAGCAGTTCTTGGACCTATCCCTTTAACCGCTATAAGAGATAAAAAAGCTTTCTTTTCATCAAGAGAAGTAAAACCAACTAGATATTGTTCGTCTTCACGAATAACGTTATATACATAAACAATTCTTTCATCACCAATAGAAAAATCATCAATATGCGGAACAAAAACTTGATATCCGATATTGTTCACTTCGATAACGATATAGCCATCTTCTATATGAATAATTTTTCCTTTAAAACTGAAATACATATTAATGATTCACCATAACAAATAAGATAACAATGACTAAGCACAATAAACAAGCAGTTAAACTTGCAAATAAAGAAGCATTAATCTTTTTATCTTTCATAAAATTATTTTAAACAGTATTATTTAATTTTTAATTAAAATTGAAAAGTTTGAGACTAATCTCTAATGAATTCGTGCATTGAAGGAATTGGAACACGTTTATGTTCGCTTACTTTATGTAAATGCTCAATACGTTTTTTGATGTCTTCAGGAACTTCTTTGCCAAGCAAATAGGCATCTAAGTCATCATATTTAACGCCCATTTCTTTTTCGTCTGTTTGTCCTTCAAACAAACCAGCAGTCGGAATTCTATTAGCAAGATCATCGCTTACACCATATAATTTTGCTGCTTCTCTTACTTCTGCCTTTGTTAAATGAACAATAGGAAGAAGATCAACGGCACCATCACCATATTTTGTGAAGTAACCAACATAGCTTTCATCAGCATTATCTGTTCCTAAAACAAGACCTTTGTGCTCTTGCGCAAAAGCAAATAAAGAAACCATTCTCATTCTCACTTTTAAATTAGATCTAGTAAGACGAGAAAAATCATGTCCATCTAATGCGTCGATATATTCATCAAATACATTCGATAAATTAACTACTTTTAAGTTTATATCAATTTGATCCGCCAATCTTTTTGCGTCTTTTTCATCATCAGCGTGAGAGTGAATAGGAAGTGAATAACAGAATAATTTATCTTTACCAACAGCTTTTCTTGCAATTGCAGCAACTAAAGATGAATCAACACCTCCACTTATACCTAAAACATATGAATCACATCCTGATTTTTCTAAGTAATTTTTTAGAAATTTTTCAATCTCTTTGCAATAGTTTTCTAAAGTCATATTTAATACCTCTTTAATCTAAATATTCAAATTCAAAATCACATAAGAATACGCTGTCGCCACTAACTGCACCTTTTTCTTTGAGTGCTTCTTCGACGCCAACTTTTCTTAAGTAATTAATCAATCTCATAAGTCCTTCATCGGTTGAAATATTAATTAATGAATAAGTCCTTTCAATGCTTTCGCCTTTAATTCTATATACATGATCTTTTTCACGAACAATCTCAAAAATTGGTTTATCATCGTGGGCATCATAAACTTTATAAGTTTTTTCTTTATTTTCTTCAAGAGCAAATTCTGGTGTAGATGCGAGTACTTCGCTTATTTTCTTAATAAGGTCATCTACTCCTTGATGTGTTAAAGAAGAAATAGGATAAATTTTTGTTTTAAAGTGCTTCTTAAATTCTTTTAATTTATCAATTGAATCTTCTTCATCCATCTTGCTTGCAACAATAATCGTTGGACGCTTATCAAGACCTAAACCATAGGAAGTTAATTCGTTTCTAATAGTTTTGTAATCATCGTATGGATTTTCACTTTCCATAGAAACAACATGAACAATTACTTTGCATCTTTCTAGATGTCTTAAAAAAGATAAGCCAAGGCCTTTTCCAAGGTGTGCACCTTCAATAAGACCTGGAAGATCTGCCATAACAAATGTTTCGTATTTTGAGGCATGAACAACACCTAAATTTGGTTCAATAGTTGTGAATGGATAATCCGCTATTTCAGGATTAGCATTACTAACAACACTTAAAAGTGTTGATTTACCAGCATTTGGAAGGCCAACAAGTCCAACATCAGCTAAAAGTTTTAATTCAAGAATAAGTCTTTTCTTTTCTCCAGGAAGACCGTTTTCAGCAATTTTTGGAACTCTATTTCGGTCGGATTTGAATGCAGCATTGCCTCTTCCTCCTCTACCGCCTTTTGCAACAACTACAGTTTGTCCATCTTTTGATAAGTCAGCAATAAAAGAATGGTCTTTTTCATCATATATAACAGTGCCTAATGGAACATCGATAATTACATCATCAGCTCCACGACCATATTTATTTTTAGTTAAACCTTTTCCGCCATCAGGACCAATAAAAACTTTAGAATGTCTAAAATTATATAGAGTGTTAATAGCTTTATTTGCGCGAAAAATAATTGATGCGCCTTTTCCACCATTACCACCGCTTGGGCCACCATTAGGCATATATTTTTCGTGGAGGAATGCAATCATGCCATCTCCACCTTTTCCTGATCTAACTTCAACAATTGCTCTATCTATAAACATATCTTTATTATAATTGATTTTAATCAATTTACTATAATATTTTTGTAAGTAAATTGTAATCTTAAGTGCAACACTCAGAGATAGCTTCAGACATCAATTTTGATGGAGATATCCAGTTGTTACATTTCCTAGGTCTATTGT
>JBNMLE010000037.1:0-9495 GCA_050874705.1 Bacilli bacterium | reverse complement strand
TTTATTACACATTAAAAGCTTTCTTTAAAAACAAATTAGGATAACTTATCTAATATATCAATTTCTTCTTGAGGCATTGATGCAAAAAATTTACGGCCACTTAAATAAGAAAGGTGGCCTTTTAATTTTAAAAATTCTAATAAATAAGCATGAAGAAATTGATTTTCAAAATTATATTTTTCTTTAAATTGCTTATTAATAGCGAAATCTCCATATTTAGAATCGCCCACTATTGGATGACCAATGCTGCTTAAATGAACTCTAATTTGATGAGTTCTACCAGTAATTAATTCGGCATTAATAAGTGAAAACTCAGAGTAAACTTTATAGGGAGAAATAATCGTTAATGCGTTTTTTGCACCATTAGAAATTTTTCCAACTTTCACAATTCTTGTATTAGAATCTTTTATTAATGGAAGATTTATTTCTTGTGATGAAGTAACTTTTCCCACCACTAAACATTGATAAACCTTTTTTATTTGATCTTTGTTCTTAAATAATTCTTCTAGCTCTTGTAAAGAAGATAGATTTTTTCCAAAAACAACTATTCCGGATGTGTTTCTATCTAACCTATGTGCAGGACCAGGAACAAATCCGTGATTAAGGTGAGGATTATATTCATTCTTAAAATATAGATAATTTAATACTTCATTTGACAAAGTTAATCTCTTTTCATTTTTGTCGCCATGTACTAATAATCCACGAGGTTTATTAATAATTAAAATATTTTCATCTTCATAAATGATTTCATATTTTAATTGAGTTTTTTTAAGCTCTTTTGGTTTTGAAAAATCTTTAAGTTGATCATCTGTAACATAAATAGTAATTACATCATTTTCTTTGATAATATAATCTTGCTTAACCCAATGAGAATTAACCTTTACATCTTTTTTTCTAAATAATTTATAAATAAAACTTAAAGGAGCTTCATTGAGGTATTTGCGAATGTATTTATCAATCCTTTGGTTTGATTCTTTAAACTCTACTTTTATAGTTAACATTGTAAATATTATACATTTAGTTTGATATTATGATAAATAAAACATATAATTTATTCTATCGCGGAGGATTACCCAAGAGGCTGAAGGGGTGGGCTTGGAAAGCTCATAGGGTCCGAAAGGGCCGCAAGAGTTCAAATCTCTTATCCTCCGCCATTACGAAAAAAGCTCTCGAGAAGAGCTTTTTATTTTATGTTAGTATCACGAACAAGAATAGTATTTTTAGCATCAAGAATTCTGTCTTGATTTGATAAAATATAAGTGTCACCTTTTGTTCTCGTAATCGCAGTATAAACAATTTGTCTATTTAACAATGGATGACCTTTTTTGTCGGGCAAAATAACAAGAATATTTTTATAATCTGATCCTTGAGACTTATGAATTGTTATTGCGTAAGCATTACTGATTTCACTCTTACTAATCAATCTAAATGGATAGAATAAATATCCACCAAGTTTAAAAATCTTTCCTTCATTTTTGCCTTCGGTTTTTATAATTTCAGAATCTTTTTCAATCACGAAATATAGTGTTTGATCATCCTTGAAAGTCATTAAAATGCCTGAATCACCATTTGCTAAATCAAGTGATTTGTTGTTTTTGTTAACAATAATTAATTCACCTGGATAATAATTCTCTACACTAGTTATTTTTGTTTTATCGATAAAATTATTTTTAACGAAACTGTTGATTTCATTAACGCCACGAACGCCGTTATTTTCGGCAGTTAAAATCTCCGCACGCTTAACGCAAGTTGCGAATAATTTTTTTAACGAATCATCACCATCATATTCAAAATCCGTGCAAATCCCCTGTAAATCTTTATAATATTCATTTGCAAAATTTTTAATTGCGTTATGAATAATTTCTTTTTGAGATACAGTTTTATCGCTAAGAGGATTTAGAAAATAATAGACTGGATTAGGAATATTATTCTCGTTTTTTTGTATTGACAAAAATTCATCTTTCCAAGGAAGAGATGACAATATTTCATTATCATTATTTACTTCGTTTGCTAATTTATAAATTGGGCTTCCTATTTTAAATCTAACTGCTTCTCCAAGTTCACTTACATTGCCATTATCTATTAAAGATTTTTTAACAATTATATCTCCAAAAACCGCCCCCGCATCAACTGAAGGAAGTTGATTTTTATCACCCATAATAAATACTCTTGACCCATCAGGAATTGATGATAGTAAAGAAGCAAATAAACATGCATCAATCATACTTGCTTCATCAATAATAAAAATTGAATTTTCTTCAAATTTATTTTTGCTATTATGCTTAAAAGCACTTGTATTATTGTCAATGCCTAAAAAAGAATGAATTGTATATCTATTTAAATTAGCAATTCTATCAACAATTTTTTTATTATTGTTTATAAAATCATCGCTCAATACTGAAAGCCCGCCTTTAATAGAATCCTTCATTCTACTTGCAGCCTTTCCAGATGGCGCAAGTAAAAAGATATCTTTGTAGTCATGGTTAATCATTAAACCAATTAGCAAAAATAAAATTGATGTAGTTTTACCTGTTCCTGGGCCACCTGTGATAACAAGATTTTTATTAAGCCCATTTTTAACAACTTTTTCTTGTCCATCAGTTAAAACAAAAGGACGAGGAAGAGTTTTATTAACAACACTTTTATAATCAAAAGGTGGATTATTGAATGTAGGTTTAAAAAGTCTTTCAAGAGAGCTTATTATCATCTTTCTTGCAGTATTATTCTTCTTAATATAAAGCCAATTATCATCTATTTCGAAAAATTTATTTGGCCCCACCACATCACCTAAAGAAACATCGTTCATTTTACTTAAAGAGTTCTCAATAACATGGTTTGATTTATCTTTTACATAATTAAAAGAAACAATGTTCAAATCATTGTTTTCTGTAAGAAGAATGCGCATTCCTTCTAATTTATTGTTCCATTTATCTAATAATTTAATTTTATCTAATGAAATACAAAGATTTCCATCATCAATCAAAGCAAAGAGAATGATGAAAATAATAAGAAAATCATCCTTTTCTTTTGAATCTTTTAGTTCTTTTTCAACTAAATGAATAATGTTTTTCCATATAGGTGTTATAAGTCTATTTTCAATTAATGCATCAAAATATTTTAAATATTCCATAACCATTACCTTTTACTCATTTTTAAAATTTCATTGAATTCTTTATTCAAATCATCCCACGAATTCCATGTTTGGATATAAACACCATTGGATGTGTCTTTGTTAGCACCACGAACAAATACATAATAAATGCCACCAAAATGGTTATTAAATATTTCCTCTTCACTTTCATTATAAAATTGTTTTAACCACTTAATTAAACAATATGAATAAAGGACTCTTTGTATTGAATAACGATCATCAACTTGTTTTCTTAGTTCTTTGTCATCGCTATAAGAAGTGAAATTATCATTCAGTACATCTGACTTCCAGTCAAGAATGCTATAAACATCGCCTCTTTTAAACAATAGATCCATGAATCCATTAAGATAATTTTTCAATATTTCATTTGGATAATTAAAATTGAATTCTATTTCAGCTTTTTTGCTCGAATTATCAATTTCATTCAATGAAAAAGAGCCATCAATTATTTCGCTACCTTTAACAATAGGTAGTTTTGCATTTAAGACATTATCGATAATATTTTTGATGTAATCGAAAGCTTCTTTATCATTTGATAAATCAAAGCCGTTATATAAAAATCTATCAAGTATAATATTATCCAAATTATCTTTGAAATTAGTAAAATCAAGCCTTTCAAAAACTTCATGAATTGCAGTTCCTAAAGAGGCTCCTTTTGGGAAATGATTTGGAATTTCAAGAGAAGTTGAATTGCTATCATAGAAACCAATTATTTGTTTCGCTGATTTATCGTATATTGTTATTTGGGAGATGCTATCCCCTTCTTTATTCGAGTTGATATCATCGTCATAAGAAGTATCACCATCATTATTTTTTGGATGCGCTAAAGAAGAATATGAGTGTTTATATGATAATGATTTATTCTTTGTTTTAATCAATTGTTTTAATAAATCCGCTTGAGTTTTGCGGTCATTTTCGTCATTTAATGCCTTGTTCTGGTCATTTAGAATAACAGCAACATCGCTTTTAATAGACGATAGTGGTCGTTGAAGAAAATCTTTAGATTCGATATAAGAAACATCAGTGTTATCGACTTTAAAAGATTTATTCTTACACGCATCAAAGAAGCTATACATTGCGTCAAAGATTTGTTTGAATTCTTTCCCCACGTTAGCGTAATTAGGAGCAATTAAAAGGTATTCACTTCTTGTGTAAGCAACATAATAAATTCTATTAAATTCTTTTATTTGCTCCGGTTCAAAATTTTCGTGTTCATCAAACGATAATTTCCTAAATTCGTCGCCACTACTATCTTTTTCATGATAGTCGTAACACGAACCATCAGGATGATACATGTTCTTAAATCCGCCTGTAGAAATAACAATTGGGAATTGAAGCCCTTTAGAAGCGTGCATTGTCATAATTCTGACACAATCAAAATCAGTTGATTTTTTAATGATGCTACTCATATCTGTGTCATTAAGTTCATCATCACCATAACTCGAAACATTCTTCAAAAATTTAATCAAATCGATAATGTCTTTGTCTTTTGATAAATATTCAATTGAATAACTAGCAATTTGCTTAAAGATCGCCAAAGATTGAATATCACTTAATGAAGACATTTTCTTATCAATTTCCGTATCAATAATGATTTCATCAAACAAATCTTGCCACAATCTTTCTTTAACTAATATACGCCACTTATTAAATAGAGCAAATTCTGGAGTGCTATCATCGTCATATTTTTGATCAGTTATATTACTTAAAGGCACATCAAAGAATTTTGTTATTAAAGCTTTTTTAAAATATCCACGATTAGAACCAGTAAAATCAGGAACATCAATAGCTTCAAGAAGCGCTATCCAGTGAGCGCATTCGATTCCATTAAATAGCGAATTATCTTTATATTTAATTACTGGAATTCCAACTTTTTCTAGTTGATTTTTAATTGGAACCATTTCACTTCTTGTTCTTGCTAAAACAACAAAATCGCCAAATGTGACATTTCTATATTTGATTTCATTGCCTTCCATATAAGAAAGCTGCAAATTTGTTTTCCCTTCTTTATCTTTACTTACTAAGCCCACTATTTGTTCAACAGCAAATTTCGCATATTCGTATTCATCTAAAGAATAAGAATTTACCCAAAATGACGCCGTATATGAACCTTTATATTTTAAACGTTTTTCCTTATTGCCTGTTTGATATGTGCAATATAACGACGGTTCAAAAGGAGTCAGAAAATCATAAAATTTAAACAATTCGTTTCCAAATTCAATTACTCCTGCAGCAGATCTATAGTTTTTAGCTAATCGACATTTTTGACCGCTTTTTTCTATTGTATCAACTGCCTTTTTATAAACATTTATATCAGCGCCTTGATAACCATAAATTGATTGTTTTGGATCACCAACAACAATAATATTATGATCTTTTGATAAAAATATTTTTCTGAAAATGTTAAATTGAAGCTCATTTGTATCTTGAAATTCATCAATAATTGCGTATTTAAATTTATTTCTTAAAAGTTCTAACAACTTACTATCTTCAGCCATTAGCAATTCATGAATTTCTCTAATCATGTCATTGAATGTTTGAAGACGATGTTCTTCTTTGTATAACTGAAAAGATTTATAAATATCAACAATGTATTTATCAACCAAAAAATCTTCTTCTTTTTTGAAATCATTTTTTTGCTTTTTAAGTTTGAATAAATTTTTAAAAGCCTTAACTTCATCGTGAGTGAAATTATTTTTTATAGTTATTTCATAATTTGAAATTGTTTTTCCGTCAGAAACGAAATACTTAAAATTCTTAATTAAATCCGCGATAGCGTTTAAATAAGAGCTATTACTATTCTTCAAAACAAGGTAATCATTATATAAAGATGGATCGTTTTGTTGCAAAGTTCCTTCGAAATCATTTGTTATTGTTAATTTAAAATGTAATTCATCGAAAGGATTTGTTATAACTGTTTTTTCGTATTGAATTATATTTTTGTTTTCTTCGTAATTAGAGTCCAAGTAATAGTAATTCAAAGCAGATTTAATCTGTTTTATTAATGTTTCATCCTTTAGTTCACAACCATAATTAAAGAACTTAACTATATCATCTAAAATATCGCCTTTACGGATATATTGTTTAACAAATGTATCTAAATCAGTTTCACTAGCTAGATTAAGACTATTAACTTGGTTTGAAGAAATAACAAATTCGCTTATTGTGTTCTTACAAAATGAATGGATTGTTCCTATTGAAGCATTGTCAACATCAGTATTCACATTAGGAAATTGTTCTTGAATAGATTTTCCGGAATATTCATCTTGTGGTTTTGTTAAAATCTCACGAATACGATTTTTTAATTCCCCTGCCGCTTTTTCTGTATAAGTAACTATCAAAATTTTATCTAAGCCTAAGCCGTGATCAACAATTAATTTTTTTACGATTTCTGTAATATTATATGTCTTGCCTGTCCCGGCGGATGCTTCGATTGCGTAGTTTTCTCCGTATTTAAAATCATTTAAGGAGAATACTGAAGGTGTGTTATTTATCGCCATTGTTTTTCTCCTTAAAATCAATTTATAAAAGCAATCAATTCAAGATGCTTTTTCATTTCTTTGTCTAAATCAGATTTAGAAAAATTAAAATAATCAAATCCTAAATCAGCATCCGATGATAACATTTTTTTATAATTGAAATATCTCCAAATGCCGTGTTCACCAAAGAAGCAATTTTTGTATTTTTCGAATGTATCAATTTCACTATTAATATCTCTTATAGGCAACGCGATATTATGCGAATAATCGCCAATTCTTTTATGTATGTCGTTAAGAATCTTAGTCGCTTCGCTTGATGTTAAATCAAATTCCCATTTGCCCCTTTTATATGGATTCTTTTCGGTTGGTGTTTGATTATTTTTGCAAATAATGACATGGTATGTTTCACTTGTTTTTAATGACGCAACATCCGCTAAAGCGATGATGTATAAGTTCATAAAATCAGTGACATTAATGTCTTTTTTTATTTCTTTTAATTCGAAATATTTTATTTCGTTTTTCTTTTTTGCTCTTACATACGCATCATTTATTAGCAAATTCCATTCTTTGCCGTCATCATAAAGTTTTAATGAAAAGTTTTCAATTACATCATATGAACTAGCGTTTTCCTTAATATATTCAATTGTTTTATCAGCAATTTTTTCATAATCATTAAAGACATTAATTTCATAGCTTTTAGTTACTGTTGGAATAAAATTATTTAAATCCATATCTTTTAAGAACTTTTGCTTATCGTATTTATTGTTAATCTTTTCAATCAACATGCGTTTAACCACATTTGATTTATCAAGATTACTTGGAGAGAATGGTTCGTATTCATCTTTGATATCGTCCGTTAAATCATCATCGAAATTAAAAATGTTTGTTATTTTAGCACACAAAGGTTCTTCTAGATATTTTGCCAATTTGCGAGCGGTAATTGTTTCATAAAAAACAGGCTGCGATGGAGAAACAGTGTTTTCATTTTTTTGTTTTGGTGATAATAAATTTTGGTAATAATCCTTATCGCCAAATTCTTTTCTCGTGAAAAGATCTTCATAAGGTCTAGTTTCATCTAAAGGCACATTAATAGTTTTTTTAGAAACACCTTTTTTTAATAAAAGATCAACGATAGGAGTTAAATAAAACTCTTCATCTGTTTCTAAATCAATATTTGTGTAAGAAATAAACATCTTTTCAGAAGCATTTTGATAAAGAAGAGAAACACACTTTACATCATCGACATTTTTTTCTTTTTCTCTTAAGTCAAGTTCGCTTTTAATTTCTGGAACAGGAATATTATTTGAACTCGCTCCTAAAAAGATAATATATTTTGAACTAACAACATTATTTATATCAAAATCAGCGAATGTAACACCACTTGTAAAAGCAATGTTTTTTTGCATTGATTTCATATTGCCATCATCAAAAATTACATAAAATAAATTATCTACTGAAATATTTTTATTATCTATTTCTTTAAAAGAATTGAATATCGCTAAAACTTTAGAATATTGCTTTAAATAAATTGGTTTATCTTCTAAATAAATCCATTTATCTAATTGATTTTTTAGTTCTTCAATTAAGATGTTATTTAAATATTTTTCTTTTTGAATAAGATTAATTAAATCATATAAATCATCAATAATTCCTACTATCGCATTAATTAAATCATCGTCAAAAGATATATTGGCGTAAGGAAGATATTCTTCATTTGAGAGTTGAACAACATTATCTTCGAAGTTAATTGAAGAAATTTTTGAAAGCAATAATCTATTTTTAAAATAAGTCCAGTCTTTTAATAAATCATGATCTCTAAAAATATTTAGATTAACAACTGCCCGCATAATATCTTCGACTTTTTCATCATCGATATTTCTTATTAGTTTAATAACTGGATTAGATAATAAATTATAAAAATCTAAACGCGTAAATTTGCCCGTTTTAGCAATATTGAAAAGTCTATTAATCACATCAATTGTGTCATTTTGAATATCTGATGTTTTTCTTAAAGAATAGGGAATAGAAGGATATTCGACATCATTTTGATTAAATACTCTTTCTATTTCATTGGAGTATTCATTAATGCTTGGCGCGACCACATAAAAGTCAGTCGCTTTTGTACCATTATTAATCAATTTACAAATCGAAGAATGAATATATTCTATTTCTCTTAATTTTGATGGAGCGGATATAATATCAATTTCTTTATCAAAAGAATTATCTTCATTCAAAAAATAATTTTCAATAAAACCGCATTCATTAATTAATCTTTGATACACTTTATTTAATTTGTTAAAGCCAAATAGATAAATCTTCTTCGTATTAGTTCTTTTTGCTTTTGGAGATTCAAGGGTTCCAAAATTATGTATTTTACATAAATTAATAATTTCTTTATATAAGTTAAACAAATTTGAATTTCTAAATGATTCGCTATTAAAAAAGTCATCTTCATAATATTCTAAAAATAATTTTGTTAATGTTGATGCAAAGTCATTAATTTTAACTGGATTATCTTTATAATAATTTTTATATTCTTGAGGTATAAGATTTTTTTCATCATTTGTCAAAATGGAAAGAATTACAATTTTCAAATTAGATTTTGAAATTAGTTTATAATTTTTACCATCGATAATTTTTGGCATTATTTCATTTAATGTTTTAAACGAAACATTCATCAAAACATTATCTTTTTGTGTTTTTAACCAATAGGATTTAAACCATTGTTGAATGATTAAATTTGGAAAAACAACAATCGTTTCATCAAAACAATCAGTCTTATTTTGAATAACAGATGAAATAAGGTTGTCCGCTAAAAGTGATAGCTGTTTTTCTTTCATATAAATATTTTATCAATAATATTAC
>JBNMLE010000036.1:0-9585 GCA_050874705.1 Bacilli bacterium | reverse complement strand
GGAACAAAAGGTCATAAAGATTGTAGTAGGTGCAAAAAGCATTATGACGAGAGCGGAAATGAAATCACCGACCTTACTATTCCTACAAACGACAATCACGACTGGAACGCTTGGGCAAGCAACTTAGACGGAACGCATACCCGCACTTGTAAGAGAGATAGCAGTCATAAAGAAAACGGCACTTGCTCGGGCGGAACGGCAACTTGCACAACAAAAGCGGTTTGTGACTTTTGCAGAACAACGTATGGCGATACTGCACCGCATAATACAACGAAATACGGCGGAAAAGACAGTTCGGGACACTGGGATACTTGCTCGACTTGCGACAATAAATTCAACTTTGAAGCACATACCCCAGACAGAGAAAAAGCTGACGAAACCAACCCTGTAAGATGCACGAAGTGTGGTTTTGTAATCACTCCTGCGGGACATTATGAGCATACGGCAGACAGCGAATGGCACAATTCGGCAGACGGAAAGTATCACTATCACGAATGCACGCATAGCGGTTGCTCGGAGATTTTGGACAAAGCAGATCACTCGGGTGGAACGGCAACTTGCGAAAATAAAGCAGTTTGCTCGGTTTGTGGCCTTGAGTACGGTGATAAACTCGGTCACGATTGGGGTGAAGTAAAATACACTTGGACGGACAACATTTGCAAAGCGGAAAGAGTTTGCAAGCACGACAGTGCTCATATTGAAAGCGAAACGGTGACCGCAACAGAAACGACAATCACAGAGGCAACCTGCAAAGAAAAAGGAAAAATGAAATATACCGCTACCTTTGTGAATACTGCGTTTACTATGCAAGAAAAGGAAGTAGATATTGATTTTGCTCCACATACTTTTGGAGCGTGGAAAGACGAAATTCCTGCAACAACGGAAGAGTTTGGAACGAAAGGTCATAAAGATTGCACGGTTTGCGGAAAGCACTTTGATAAAGACGGCAACGAAATTACCGAACTTAGAATTGCCAAAATCGGCACGCATAACGTAATAGTAAACGGCGAAAGCAATTTCTATGCACACGGCGAAAGCGTAACCGTAACGGCAGAAGATAAAGAAGGTAAAGTATTCAAGGGCTGGCAGGACGAAACCGGAAAAATCGTAAGCACCGAAAAGAGTTATACCTTTACCGTAAACGGTGACACAACCCTTACGGCTATGTATGAAGATGCTCCTGCGGCAAAGAAAGGACTTTCTGGCGGACAGGTTGCAGGTATCGTAATCGGTTCGGTGCTGCTTGCAGGAATCGGCGGATTTGCGATTTTTTGGTTTGCAGTTAAGAAAAAGTCTTTTGCAAACTTAGGCGTTGCCTTGAAGAATGGCTTCATGTCTATTGGAAACTTCTTCAAAAATATCGGAGCAAAGATTAAATCATTGTTCACCAAAAAGAAATAATACTGAGTGATTAGACAAAATTAAATATCAACAAAAAGGCTAGAGGGACTAAATTCTTCTAGTCTTTTTTTCAGCTGTACGCATTTTCAACAAACTGTACGCACTTTTTAAGGGGTGTACGCAAATTGTATCAAAATAGGTTATTTCACACATCTATAAAGAATAGCTTTAATATATAATATCAAAGCTTTTTTTCTTTTTTAGTGATTTTAAAACGTAATAAAAGATTAACAATTGAATGAGAATATGCATCAAAACCATCAATTGTTACACCTTAGATCTATTTTTATGGATTGCCGACAGGATTTGAACTGCCTTAGATACATATGATGGTGGTATTCTAAATTTTAGGAACGTAAATATATTTCTTTTTTAATTAGATTTAAAAGATTATTTAGAATTCCTTTTAGACAATGCGATGGATAAAGATTTGGAATCTCTTTTGCCTTGGTCTAAATTTTGTAAAAATAAAAATAAAAAAAGCGCGATATATTACACCGCGAATCTGAGCTAATGAAGAAGTGAATAGACTTCGAGAGTTATAATTCAAAACAATGCTCTGTTTAATGTGGATATATTTTTATATAAAATTTAATTTTCACATTAATGAATTTATATAATTCACCATGTGAACAACCTTTTCACATAAAATTTAAGTGATTTAATAGTAAAATGAATATAGTAAAAAGGAGGTTAATAATGAGTTTTCCAGAAAAACTAAAGAAATTACGAAAAGAAAAACAATTAACTCAAGAAGAATTAGCTAAATCTATATTTGTTTCTAGAACATTAATAAGTAAATATGAAAACGGATCAGTCTATCCAACAAAAGAAAATGCTGAAAAACTAGCTTTATTCTTTAATGTTAATCTATCTGAATTAATTGATAGTAACGATACTGTACAATTGGTTTTGAAAAACAGCGATCTAACCAATAAAATTAATAATATTATTTCTACTATTTTAATCTTTATTTCAGCAGTATTTGCTTTTTTATCATTTATTCCTTGTGTTAGAATTCGCTATTATGATTATTCTAATGGATCACCACCAACTTTACATTCGAGTATATTAACCCCAATTCAAACAACCTTAAATAATAACAATCCTATTGCAATTATTACTTTAATTACACTATCAATTAATTTTACTTTAGGAATTCTTACTTTTAAATTTAAAAAAAATATTTGGATTAAGTTGTGCGCTTATTTACTATTTATTGTTAATTTATTTCTTATATTTTTTTCAATTGTATTTGTTATTATTTATTGCTCAAATAATTCATTTGATTTTGCTTAAGGAGATATTTAACATAATTTGTGTTGATAAAATATCAGACTTTTCAATTGATGATTGGCGGTTTTTTTGTTAATCGAGAGAAGTGAAAAACATTCGAACATAAAATATTGATGTTTTGACCATTGGGGAACAATTTGCTATAATTTTTATAGAAAAGCACCCCAAAGGAAAATTCATATGAATGATAAGTATTTGCAAATTCAAACATTGTTAGAACAAAAAGCGGAAATTAACGCAAGATTAAATCTAATTCCTTACGACGGTTCAATAGAAGTAAAAGATAGAGATGGGAAAAAGTATATTTATATAAGAAAACGTGTTTTAGGTCGTAACACATCAACTTATGTTAATTTATATTCTGATGAATTATTTGCTTCAATATCTAAATTATTAAAAGATAAAAAAGAATATAAAAAGCAAATTAGGAAAATAAATAATGAATTAGCAAAATTAGGTTATAGTGAACAAGAATTGTCATCTAGAGTATTGCTAAATATCGATTTTGCTAGAGCTAATATGAAATCAAATATTTATGATCAAGCTATTCTTGAAGGTGTGGTTACTTCATTTCCTGATACTGAAACAATTCTTGATAATGGAAAAGTAAGGGGGATGACTCCAATAGATGTGCAAAAAATATTAAATTTAAAACATGCATGGGAATTTATTATGGATAAAGATGTTGTTGCATCTAAATCCAGTTATTCAATTCTTTGTTATATAGCTAGTCTTGTAAATGAAGGATTTTATACTTATGGTGGTAGAATTCGATGTGTTCCAGTAACAATTGGGGGAACATCATATATTCCGCCAATACCTATCGAAAAGGTTGTTAAAGAAGATATTGAGAAAATATTAAATGTAAATGATGAACCAATTAATATAGCAATTAAACTCTGCTTATACTGCATGAAAACGCAAATATTTAATGATGGAAACAAAAGAGCATCAGTAATATTTGCTAGTCATTTTTTAATTTCAAAAGGAGAAGGGCTATTAGTTATTCCTGAAAGTAGAGTTCCTCAATTTAAGAAAATGCTAGTTGTATATTATGAGAACAAAGATAATGATGGAATATTAGATTTTATGAAAAAATATTGTTGGAAAAGATTCTAATAAGTAGCGAATACATTTGACAACAGAAGCTTTTTAAAGTACATTAATCATGCAATTCGATGAAACTGACAACTTTCTATGAAAGCCGACTAGTTAATCTTCTGCAATGCTATTATGAGGATTGCCCTTTGAGGCTTATAGCGATAGGTCGTCCTATGGCTGGTCACATGATTTTGTCGAATTGACTTATTAATAAGGAGGTTAAGTGTCTTTCATATTTTTAATTATGGAAAACACAAATACAAAATCAATGGATTTAAACAAAGAAACAGCGTTGCGACTTTGGAATAAGTTTTATGGTAAAGAAACAAAAGTAAAAGATTTTACTGGACGTCAAATTGTTAAAGGCGCTTATAACAATCGTAATAGCCAATTTGGATGGAATGTTGATCACATTCTTCCACAAAGCAGAGGTGGCAAGACTGCTGATTATAATTTAATTATCTGCCATATTTTAACTAATGATGAAAAAGCAAACAAATTTCCAGTATTTAACGCAAACGGAAAGAAGTTTGAAATTTTAAAAGTTGAGAATCATTATGAAATTAGACAAATATCTCATATTTCCAATGAAGAAAAACAAAACATTGAAAACGATGATTCGATAAACTTTATGGATTCTTCAGCAGGCATTAAGTTTTTTAAGAAATTAAAAGGAATTCAAAATAAATCTAGATGGGTTGGATCGGTTTTAATTAGATTAAAAAATGTTTCTAATACCGCCGTTATCGATTTTATTGAGAAGTTCTTAAATGAAGAAAATATCTCATATTCAATGTCGAGAGATTATCGAAATAGCGAAACAAGAATAATAGCAAAAAATTATGATATGCCATTACAAGAAGACATTTCAAAACTACTCGATAAATGCATTCTATTAAATACCTATCTTAAATATTATTTTGAACCAATGGATTACATTTCAAAATATGATATATGTTATCAAATTAATCATTTTGTCGACAAAGAAGACATGTATTTAAGCGCGAAGACAATAAATTTTGATGGCTTTAATTATTCTTTAGATAATGCATTATTTATTGATGAGCTAGTTTATGTAAATACGGAAGCAATAGATAGAGAACCTAATTTAAGTTTTCTAAATAATTTATATTGTAGATATGATTATACATATACAAATTTAGCTAAAAATTTAAAGAAGGAGGCAAGTAAGTAAGATACTTATAAACCTCCTATATTAAAATGACAAAGTGGCAGACGACGGCCACTTTTAAATTATGTTGTGCCGCTAAAACAAATAATTATAGAAACAAAAAAATAAACTTAGAAAAGTGATTGCAACGCAAATAGCTGTATTTGTTTTTTGTTTAAAATGCGGTCACAACGTTAAATATCAAATGATGTGACACAAAACAAATGGTCAAATTGTAAATTTGCATTCTTCATGATAGACTTTAAAAAGTGAAGAACAATAAAAGAGCTTGTAAGGCAATTAAAAATAAAAAAATTGTTATTTTTATTATATGTCTTGTGCTCTTTTTTATTGCCGGCATTTTCCAAATGGTGGACTCTTTGCTTCCAGAATTTTTTCATGTTTTGTTTTCACTTTTAGCCCATGTGATTTTAATTTCACTTGTTGTTGCTTGGACCGTATCTATTCTTCATAGAATGGTGCGCAAAGATTTAAAGACTTATTTTTTTATTATCGCGCTTCTAATTTTATTTTTCTTAGTTATAAGAATGTTAAAATATGGGCTCACAAGAGACATAGAAGATTTAAACAGATATTTATGGTATTCATATTACGTTTCATTATGTTTAATTCCGCCTACACTTTTATTAACCAGTTTAAGCATTGAAAATAAAAACGGGAAATCATTGAATAAGTGGTGGTATCTTATTTATGTTCCAGCTTTAGTTTTGCTTGTTTTTATATACACTAACGATATTCATCAATGGGTATTTGTTCTTAATTTTGAAAATGGTGAGTTTTCATACACTCATGGATTTATTTTCTATATAGCCATAGCTTGGGAAATATTAATAACATTTATAAGTATTTTAATAATGATACTTAAATGCAGAGTTTCTGCATGTAAAAAGAGAGTATGGATACCTATTTTAACCTTTTTAATTTGTGTTATATTATCCACAATTTGTTTTATTACAAATATTTCCGCTTTCAAAATCCCTGAACTATTATGTTTTACATGTATTGTAACAATTGAAAGTTGTATTGCAATTGGCTTAATTCCATCAAATGAAAATTATGTGGATTATTTTTATTCTATGTCGTATCCTTCGATGATTGCTGATGAAAAGTTAAATGTTATTTATGCTTCTCAGCCATCATTTTTTATTAAAAAAGATCAATTAGAAAAAGCTGTTAGTAAGCCCATAATGCTGGACGAATATACTCGTTTAAGCAGTGATAAAATACATGGTGGTTATGTCTTTAAATGCGAAGATTTAACTCAAATTAAAAAAATCAATCTAGCTTTGCAAGAGACAAATGAAAGATTAATAGAAGAAAACGACCTCATTGAGGTTGAAAATGAAATGAAATTTAAAAAAGCAAAAATAGAAGAACAAAAAGAACTCTACTTAAAAGTTGAAGAAAGCGTTAAAGAAGAACTTGAAAAATTAAATAATCTATTACAAGAAGTTGAAAGAAGTCCTAATGATTATGAAAAGAAAATGAAATTTGCTTGTGTTTTAGGTGCATACATTAAAAGAAGAAGCAATTTTATTATGCTTAATAGAAATAATGATTTATTAGATGTTGAAGAACTTTCTTTTTCAATTAAAGAGTCATTAAATTATTTATCTTTTATGGGCGTAGAATGTTCTTTAGATTTCAATATAAACGGCAAAGCAAAAGGTGAAGTGCTTGGCAAAATTTATGACTTTTTTGAAATGTTTATTGCCCATGAATATGATATGAGTACCGCTACTATGGTGCATGTTTTCAAAAAAGATAATGAAATAACGATATTAATTGAAAGCGATATGAATTCAAAAAGAATAAATGAAGAAATTAAAGAAAAATTTCCAACATGTTTAATTATAAATAATGAACAAGAAGCGACTTATTTTACATTTAAACTACCTATTGGAGGAACATTATGAAATTCATAGAAGCTCCTCTTTACGCTCAACAAATAACAATTATCTTATTTGTTTTAGCGTTAGTTTTAGCAATTATTGATATATTTGTTGCAATAAGAATATGTAGAAAAACATGGTTTAAAATTATTTCAGCTTTCTGTTTTATATTTTCTTTTGTTTTAATTTTCCTTACTATGCGTGGAAGTTATCTTTTCCGCGTAAATCGCCCGGTATTTGAACCATCGTTAACAGTTATTAAGTGGCCATTTTTTATCTTTTTATCGCTTTCTATCATGTTATTTTTAACAACAATTATTTTGCTTGTTTATGCATTTATTAAAGGAAATCGAGATATTTCATCAGTATCTATTAAAAAGAGTGTTGATTTACTTATAAAAGGAATTTGCTTTTATGAAAAAAGTGGATTAGTTCGTTTAATTAATAGAGAAATGAATGATCTTAGCATTTTACTATTTAATGAAGCTTTACTTAATGGAAATATCTTTTGGGAAAATATTACATACGGAAAATTTAAAAATGATTCTTCTTTTATTAAAGAAGGAGAAGAACCTATTATCAGATGCATAGACGGAAGAGTAATTTCATTTAAAAAATATGTTCATATGTTAAATGAAACTGAAATATATGAAATTGTTGCTTCAGACATTAGTGAAGAATATCGCTTAATGGAAGAATTAGAAAATAAAAAAGAAAAATTAAAAGCGGTGAACAATAGACTTATTTTATATGGCGAAAATGTTTCTCAACTTTCCCGTGAAAAAGAAGTTTTAAATGCAAAAATACGAATTCATGATGATATAGGAAAATTGCTTTTAATAACAAAACAAAAATTAAGCGAAGAATTAACAAAAGAAAATCAAATGGAGTTATTATCTTTTTGGAAAATAGAAATTGAATCATTGAAAAATGTTGAGACTTCAAAAAAGAAGAGCAATCTAGATGTAATTTTATCCGCTGCAAAACTTGTTAATGTTGAAATTGAAATTAAAGGCGAATATCCTAAAACTGATTCCTTAGAAGAAAAAATTCTTGTTCAAGCAATGCATGAATGTTTAACTAATGTAGTAAGCCACGCTAAAGGGAAGAAAATGTTTGTTGCTTTAAATAATGAAAGCAATGAATTCATTATTCGAATTACTAATGATGGAATAAAACCAAAGAAAAAAATAATCGAAGGCGGTGGTTTATCTAATTTGCGTTTCATTGTTGAAAAAGAAAATGGGAAAATGATAATAAATAGTGAACCACAATTTGAATTAATAATTAAATTAATAAAAGGAGAAAGAATGTGAAGAACGGGAAATATTCAGTAATGATAGTCGAAGATCAACAAATGCCTAAAACCCTTTTTGCGCATTATATTGAAACTTCCGACCTCTTTTATCTTCAATTAGCTATTGAAAATGCTTCAATCGCTGATATTGTTTGTACACGTACTCCAGTTGATTTAATTCTTATGGATGTTGTAACTGAAAATGGAGAAAGTGGATTAGTTGCCGCTGAAAAAATTAAAAGAAAATTTCCTAAAATTAAAATAATTATTGTTACTTCTATGCCAGAATGTTCATATATTAAAAGAGCGAAGAAAATTGGCGTTGAAGGATTTTGGTATAAAGAAGCAAATGAACAATCCATTCTTTCAGTTATGGAGCAAGTAATGGAAGGAAAAATTGTTTATCCCACAAAACCTCAATCAATTAAAGTTGGGTTAGCACTAAGCAGCGAATTCACTGAAAAAGAATTAGAAATATTGCGTCTTATATTAGGCGGATATAGCAATGTTGAAATTGCTGATACGCTTAATGTTTCTCCAGGCGTTATTAAAAACCATGTTGCGGATATGTTATTAAAAACAGGATTTCGTTCTCGCACCCAATTAGCGGTAAGAGCAAGAGAAACAGGACTTGTTATTCTTGATAAAGCTGACGGTGAAATCTAAATCTATAAATTTTTTGAGAAATAAGCACTGAATATAGTGCTTATTTTTTTTATTAGAATGGTGCCAAATGGCACTCCCAAAAAATAAAAACACATTGGTAACATAATAATATAAATAGGAATATTTAAAGGAACATCATGATGAAACGAGCAGTTCTCGCTATAAGGAATACTCTCGTCTCAGAAGTTGTATCTAATGCACTTGAGCATGTGAATTTCTTTGTGGAAAAATCTTCTAGCCAAAACGAAGAAGAAATCTTAACTTTGACAAAGGCTATTTCCGCGAACTTTCTTATTATGGATGTTACGCGAAGCGAAGACTGCACATTCGAAAGTCGAATGAATGTTGTTTGCAAAGTAAAGCACTTAAATCCTGAAATAAAAGTTGCTCTTCTTTGTGACAGCTTATCAGACAAAGATATTGCTTATCGCATTAAATGCGCTAAAGAAGAGGGAAAAATAGATGCATTCTTTTATGAATCTGTACCATCGGATTATCTTGCTGATGTAATTGCTTCTTTATAACTACTTGATTAATAAAAAGGAGATAAAAAATGAAAAAATCAACACTTAAAATTATGCCGATGCTCGTATTTGCTTCGGCAGCAGCAACTGCACTAGTCAACAAAAAGTAGACAATTATTTGTTTTGAGGGGTAAAAAAATCTTTAAACTGTTTTGGAGTTAAATAATTAAGAGAATAAGAGGGTCTTTCGTTATTGAAAAAATTAATATAATCTTC
>JBNMLE010000035.1:0-9697 GCA_050874705.1 Bacilli bacterium | reverse complement strand
CGTCAATAGAGAGTGCTAAAAATTTTATTTATTTATAAATAAGATAGATTTAATCGAATAAATATTTTTAAATTTTTCCTATTTTTCCTTATATTTATAATAATGCGTGTATAAAAAACATATGTTTATTTTTGCAAGTAGTGTAAAATAATTTTATGGACAATTTGAAAACTCTTTTCGAAAAAGGTCAATATGACTTAATTGTAAAACTAACTGAAGGAAGCAAACAGCCTTTTGATATGCTTTTAAGACTACTAAGTTTTGTATCGTTAGGCGACGATGAAAAAGCATTAGAAACGATTGAAAAAAATAGCGAAATTTTAGAAAAGAATTATCCTGAAAAATTAATAAAAATACATTTTGAATTATTGCTAAAAAATAGATATTTTGATGAGGCAAAAATTGCTCTAAAACATTATGAAAATTTGCCATATATTTCTCAAGGTGTTGAAGAGATTTTAAGACAAGTTCCCGCCGATATTGAAGAACTTAATTCATTAGACAAAACAAAAATGTTTTCTATTGATGATATCGAAACAATTCTTTTAAAATCATCAGATAATAGCGAGATCGGCGAAGTTGTTTTTTCGTTAAAAAATTATAACTTTAATTTGTATAAGGATTACTTAAAAGATTTTATAAAAAGAAGTGATGTTCATCCAAATTTTAGAACATACGGTTTATTGATTTTTGTAGAAAACAATTTTGACGAAAATGTTGAATTTTTAAAAGACGATAAATTGATAAAAGTTAATCCCAAAAAACTTCCAAAACCATTTGAAGATAAAGCGTATGATTTATTATGCGAAAAAATCTATTACAAAACGGTTAAAGATATATCTATTCAAGAGACCGCTTTACATTTATTAAACTGTTATATTATTGATACATATCCTAATCAATTAATCGAAAATGATGTAGATATTTTTTCAGACGCATTTGTAGCGTTAGCAAATGATTATTTCGGCAATCAAATAATTATTGATGAAAATATCAAAAATGCTAAAAACGAGATTAAAAAAATAATTGAATCAACACCCGAATTAAGATTCTAGACGAGTTTTTATCTTCTTTTATAAAGAAATATATCTTTTTGCTTGTATAAAAATATCGTTTTGAATATACTTTTACTTAGTAAATTTAAAGGAGAATAAATAAATTTATGAAAAGAGTTGTTAATAAACTTGAAAATTCAAAAGTCGAAGTCGTTTGCGATATCGACGAAAAAGTGTGGAAAGATGCTCAAGAAAAAGCATTCCAAAAACTTGCAAAAGAATTAACCCTTCCTGGATTCCGCAAAGGAAAAGCTCCAGAAGATATGGCTAGAAAACATATAGATACTGGCAAAATTTTTAATGAAGCAATTAATGGTTTACTTCAACCTTCATTCGATGAAGTCTTAAAAGAAGAAAAACTTCAACCATTTGCACGTCCAACAGTTGATGTTACAAAAATTTCTGATACAGAACTTCAACTTAAGTTCGTTATCGTTCTTCAACCAGAAGTTACTTTAGGCGAATATAAGAACTTAGGTATTGAAAAAGCAAAAGTCGAAGTTAATGAAGAAGAAATCGACAAAGAAATTGAACATTTAGTCGCACAAAACGCTAATTTAGTTACAAGTGAAGAACCAGCTAAAATTGGTGATACAGTTGTAATTGATTTCGTCGGCAGTGTTGATGGAAAAGAATTCGATGGTGGCAAAGCTGAAAATTATAGTCTTGAACTTGGCTCACATCAATTTGTTCCAGGATTTGAAGAACAATTAGTTGGCGTTAAGAGCGGTGATGAAGTCACAGTTAACGTTAAATTCCCAGAACAATATGTTGCTGAACTCGCCGGAAAAGATGCTTCATTCAAAGTTACTGTTCACGAAGTTAAAGCAAAAGTTGTTCCTGAATTAAACGAAGATTTAATCAAAGACTTAAATATTCCTGAAGTTAAAGATGTCGCTTCTTTACGCGAATATGAAAAGAAACAAATCAGCGCCCATAAAGAAAGCCACGCTACAAATGAACTTCTCGATAAAATTATGGATAAGATTGTTAGCGATGCAAAAATTGAACTCGCTGATGAAATTATTGCCGAAGAAGTTGAAGGCATGAAGAAAAACATGGAACAACAAATGGCTCAACGTGGTCTTACCATGGAACAATACCTTCAAATTACAGGCCAAAAACAAGAAGATCTCGATGCACATATGCGCAAAGATGCTGAAAAGAATCTTCGTGGAATTCTTGCAATGGAAAAAATCGCTCAAGTTGAAAATATCGTTGTAAATGATAAAGACTTAGATGATGAATTTGCAAAAATTGCTGCCCAATACAATATGCCAGTTGAAAAAGTTAAAGAAATCCTTGGCAAAGATATGCAACGTTTCGCAGCTGAAATACGTCAACGTCGTATCGTAGATTTCTTAATTAAAGCTAACGAAAAGAAAGCTGAATAAACTAATTTAAAAATTTAATTTACTTAATAAGTAAAAAGGAGGAACATTATGGACGAAAAAACCAAAATAATTCTTCCTCTTTTAATTACTAAGGGTATTGTTTTATACCCTGGTAAAAAAGATGAAAGAATTGATGCAGGTAGAGACTTCTCAGTCAAAGCTATCAGCGCCTCAAGAGATAATAATAATTCTCTCCTTTTAGTAGTATCACAAAAAAGCGCCGATACAGATATTCCTACTGAAAAAGACGTTTACACTATTGGAACATTATGTCGAATTGTCTCCTATAGCGATATGAAAAACTTCATTCGTATAAGAGTTCAGGGAACTCAGAGAGTAAAATTGCTTAATATAGCTTTTGATCCTCAAGGTTTCTTTGTTTCTGAATGCGAAGTTCTTGCTAATATCGATGGCAACAACAAAAATGTTATTGCCCTTTCTAAGAAAGTAATTGAAGGAATTCAAAATCTTCCTCAATTAGCTTTCTCACTTCCAAAGCAAGTGTTACAAGACATTTCATCAAAAGGTATCGAACCTGGTGAATTATGCGATTTATTAGCCCCATATTTGGTTACTACAAACGAAAAAAGACAAGAAATTCTCGAAACTTTAAATGTTGAAAAAAGACTTAGCATTGTTTTAGACATCATTAACGAAAGCAAAATGGAAGCCGAAATCGATGCAGTTATTGAAAAGAAAGTCGCTAAAAATATGGAAAAATCTCAAAGAGATTACATCCTTAATGAAAAATTAAAAGCCATTAAAAAAGAAATGAATAATGGTGGCGATGATAGCGATGATGAAGATTCTATTCTTGAAAAATTAGAAAAAAATCCTTATCCAGAACACGTTAAAGCTAAAGTTAAATCGGAATTAAAACGCTATGAAATGATGCCACAAGCTTCGCTTGAATCATCACTTTCAATGGCTTATATCCAAACTCTTCTTGATGTCCCATGGTATCAAAAGACCGAAGACAATGATGATTTAAAAAATGTTCGTAAAATTCTTGACGAAGATCATTTCGGTTTAACAAAAGTTAAAGAAAGAATTGTTGAATATTTAGCTGTCAAAAAGATGACAGGTAATCTTAAAGCTCCTATCTTATGTTTCTATGGACCTCCAGGATGCGGTAAAACTTCACTAGGAAAATCTATCGCAAAAGCGCTTGGAAGAAAATTCTTTAAAGCTTCGCTTGGTGGTATCTCTGATGAAGCAGAAATTCGTGGTCACAGAAGAACATATGTTGGTTCTATGCCTGGAAGAATTATTCAAGGTATGAGAAGAGCACAAGTTGTAAATCCTGTATTTTTGCTTGATGAAGTCGACAAATTAGCCTCTTCTTACAAAGGAGATCCTGCAAGTGCGTTACTTGAAGTACTTGATCCTGAACAAAATATTACCTTTAACGACAATTATCTTGAAGAACCATATGATTTAAGCAACGTGCTATTTATTTGCACTGCAAACTATCTTGAAAATATTCCAGCACCTCTTCGTGATAGATTAGAATTAATCGAGGTTAATTCATATACTGAACTTGAAAAAATTCAAATTGCTAAACATTTCTTATTTAAGAAACAACTTGAAGCAAATGGTCTTAAAGAAGAACAAATTTCTATCACCGATGATGCTTATAAATTCATCATTGAAAAATATACAATGGAAGCTGGCGTTCGTGATTTAGAAAGAAAAATTGCGACAGTTATGCGTAAGATTGTTGTTGAAATTCTTTCTAACAAAGATGTCGAAAAAGTTCATGTCACTCAAAAACTTGTGGAAAAATATCTTGGTGTACCTTTATTTGAAAACACAAAGAAAGAAAAAACTGAACAAGTTGGCGTAGTAACAGGCCTTGCTTATACTGAATTTGGCGGAGATATTCTTCCAATTGAAGTTACCTATTTCCCAGGAAAAGGCGGCCTTGTTTTAACTGGTAAATTAGGCGATGTCATGAAAGAAAGTGCATCTATTGCTCTAGATTATGTTAAAGCTAATGCTTCTAAATATGGTATTGACAGCAAATTATTTGCTGAAAATGATATTCATATTCACGTTCCAGAAGGAGCGGTACCAAAAGATGGACCAAGCGCTGGCGTAGCGATTACAACAGCTATTATATCTTCTCTTTCTAATAAACCAGTTGATAATAATGTTGCAATGACAGGAGAGGTTACTCTTCGTGGTCGTGCTCTTCCTATCGGTGGACTAAGAGAAAAATCACTTGCCGCCTTAAGAAGTGGAATTAAAACTATTATTGTTCCGAAAGATAACAAAAAAGCTGTTGATGAACTTCCAAAAGAAGTTAAAGATGGTTTAAAAATTATCTATATGGAAAACGTTGATGATGCGGTGAAAGTTGCTATTAAACATGATTGATTTTTCAAAAGCTAAATTTATTAAAAGCGCTCCTAATTTATCGCTTAGACCAGATGACAATCTTCCTGAAGTTTGTTTTGTTGGCAAAAGTAATGTTGGAAAATCGTCTTTAATAAACGCTTTAACAAAAAGAAGACAATTAGCATTCACATCATCAAAACCTGGTTTTACAAAATTATTAAATTATTATCTTATTGATGATCAATTTTATTTAGTTGATGCTCCTGGATATGGTCATACCATATCCGGAAGCAAGCATCTTGATGATTTTGGCAAAATGATGGAGACATATTTTGATTCAAAAAATCTAAAAGGTGTTATATTTCTTGTTGATTCTAGACATGCAATGGGTGAAAACGATATTTCTTTCTATAATTTTATAAAAGAAAAAAATATACCATTTGTATTAATACTTACAAAAGCCGATAAGCTTAATCAATCTGAAAGAGCTAAAATGGTTAAAAATGTTAAAGAATCGTTTGGAGATATTTGCTATATCTCTTCATCAATAAACGATAATAAATCTATCGAAAAAATCCGATACGAAATTATTCATCTTATAAAATCATAAATTGAATGACAATTTTAAAATAATTAATTATAATTAATTTGCCAAAGATAAAGAGGTTGGTTAAATACTTATCTTAAAGAGAAGGCTAGTTGCTGTAAATGCCAAAGAAGTATTAATCATTGTCGCTTAGGAGGCTGAATAGGAATATTCCGTAATTCTTGCGTTAAAGAAATAAATGAGTGCATATCATTTGATATGAATTAAGGTGGTACCACGTTAAAGCGTCCTTAAATAGGACGCTTTTTATATTTAAGGAGAGAAATTATGCTTAAAAAAAGATATGACCCAAAAGAAGTAGAAGAAGGAAAATACGAATTTTGGAAAAAGGAAGGATATTTTACCGCAGGTGATAAATCAAAGATGCCTTTTTCAATGGTTATTCCGCCTCCAAATGTAACTGGTAAACTTCATTTAGGACATGCGTGGGACACAACAGTTCAAGATATTACAGCAAGATATAAAAGACTTCGTGGATATGATGTTTTATGGCTTCCTGGCATGGATCATGCTGGTATTGCAACTCAAGCGAAAGTTGAAGCTAAACTTCGTGAAGAAGGCTTATCTAGATATGATTTAGGCCGTGAGAAGTTTTTAGAAAGAACATGGGCCTGGAAAGAAGAATATGGCGAAAATATTCACAAACAATGGGCTAAAATGGGTTTATCTCTCGATTATACAAGAGAAAGATTCACACTTGATGATGGACTTTCTTTAGCGGTTAGAACAGTTTTTAAAACTTTATATGATAAAGGTCTTATTTATCGTGGTGAAAGAATTATTAATTATGACCCAGAATTAAAAACTGCTTTATCGAACGCTGAAGTTATTTATAAAGAAGACAAAGGTAAATTCTATTATTTTAAATATCCTATCGTTAATAGTGATAAATACTTAATTGTTGCTACAACAAGACCTGAAACAATGTTCGGCGATGTGGCAGTATTTGTAAATCCAAATGATGAAAGATATAAAGATTTAATCGGACAATATGTAATTAATCCCGCTAACGAAGAACCTCTTCCAATATTAGGAGATGAATATGTAGATGTTGAATTTGGAACTGGGGCAATGAAATGTACACCTGCCCATGATCCGAATGACTTTGCTTTAAGTGAAAAATATCATTTATCTCGCATTAAATGTATGGATGAAGATGCCAAAATGAGCGACGTATGTGGCGCATTTAAGGGTATGGATAGATTTGAATGCCGCGATAAGCTCGTCGAAAAAATATCTCGCGATGGGCGACTTGAAAAAATTGAAGATATTGTTCACCAAGTCGGACATAGTGAAAGAAGTGATACTGTTGTTGAACCATATTTATCAAAACAATGGTTTGTTAAAATGAAACCACTTGCTCAACAAGCATTAGATAAAAGCGAAGTTAATTTCATTCCTGCTCGTTTTAAAGCGACTTGGGAACAATGGATGAAAAATGTCGATGACTGGTGCATTTCTCGTCAATTGTGGTGGGGTCATAGAATTCCGGCATATTACAATAAAGAAACAGGAGATATAAAAGTATCTATCGAACCAATTAATGATGAAAATTATGTTGAAGATGAAGATGTTCTTGATACATGGTTTTCAAGTGCTTTATGGCCATTTGCAACACTTGGTTGGCCAAATGAAACAGAAGATTATAAACGTTATTTCCCAACATCACTTTTATCTACCGGCTATGACATTATTTTCTTCTGGGTTTCAAGAATGATTTTTGATTCTCTTGAATTTACAAAAAAATCACCATTTAAAGATTGCTTAATTCATGGTCTTATTCGTGATTCTCAAGGAAGAAAAATGTCAAAATCTCTTGGAAATGGTATTGATCCAATCGATGTTATTAATAAATATGGTGTTGATGCTTTGAGATATTTTTTAACAACAGGAAGTGCTCCTGGACAAGACATAAGATACATCGAAGATAAAGTTGTTTCTGCAAGTAATTATTTAAATAAAATTTGGAATAGTGCCCGTTATGTATTGGACAATTTAGGTGAAAATTTTGAAAGTGTTGAAATTGATTTTTCTAAATTAGAACCTGTTGAAAAAGATATTCTTATCAAATTATCGTCAACAATCAAAAATGTGACAAATTATATGGATAAATACGAATATTCTTTAGCTTCGTCTTATTTGTATAATTTTGTGTATGATGATTTTTGTTCTACATACTTAGAAATGAGCAAAGTAAGTCTTCAAGGAAATAATGAGGAATATAAGAGAATTGTTAAATCGATTTTGCTTCTTGTTTTAAAAGACATCATTATAATGATTTATCCATATGCTCCATTTATTGGAGAAGAACTTTATCAAGCGTTACCAACTCATCTTAAATCTATAATGCTTGAATCTTACCCAAAACCATTTGATTATGAAGAAGATTTATCGATGGTTGATGATTTATATAAAATGATTCAAGATATTCGTAATTATAAAGTTACTAATAAACTTGCTCCTAATTATAAATTAAAATTAATTATTGTAACGACAAAAGAATTATTTAAATCTTTTAATGATTACTTGTCAAGATTTAGCTTTGCTAAAGAAATTCTAGTCTCTTCTAAAGAAGAATCAAAAGGAGTTAAATATGTTTATAAAAACATGACACTCTTTATTGAAGATGATATCTCTGATGAAGAAAAACAAGCTAAAAAAGCTAAAGATATTGCTTTCCTTGAAAGTGAAATTAAACGAAGCGAAGGAATGCTAAACAATCCAAACTTTGTTAATAAAGCACCTAAAGAGAAAGTTGAGCTTGAAAAGAATAAATTAGAAGAATTTAAAAAGCGTTTGGCATTATTAAAATAAAACTATATTAAGAGGTACGATGAATTTCGTACCTTTTTTGAATAATTTTTACTTTTTTAATCCTAATAGATAGTGGAGGTAAAAATTATGTACAAAATACTTATTGCAGTTTTAGTTGTAACAGTAGCTATGATCGTCGTATTTACATGCATCGACCCTAATATCGCTAATAGTGTTGCTAATACCGCTACAACATTGGTGACAAATATCGATAAAGTCAATGTTTCTATTGATGGTGAGGTAGTTAGACCTGGAACATACTTGCTAGAAATCAATACATCATTAAGCAATTTGATCGAAGTTGCTGGTGGAGTCACAAGTAACGCCGATGAACTTGCTTTTGACACCAGTTATCTATTAAAAGATGGTTTGAGCTTTTATATTGCACCAAAATACGACAATAATGATGTTTGCTCGATGGAGCCAATTAAAAAAGTTAATATCAACGAAAGCGATGCAGAAGGGCTTAAAGAAGTAAATGGCATCGGATCAACTGTTGCAAAAGCTATTGTTGAATATAGAACCGCTAACGGATTATTTAAAAGGCTTGAAGACATTAAGGAAGTAAGTGGCATAGGAAATGCAACATTTGAAAAAGTTAAAAAATATTTAGTGCTCCGCAATGCATGAGATTATTTTACATTCTAATATCTGTCATTTTAGGTCTATGTTTTTTTAAGATTAATTTTATTGTTGGTATTATAACATCTTTAATTTTCCTATCTTTTGCATTCATAAAACTGCCTAAAAAAAGATCATTAATTTATTTAGCAATTATTATTTCTTGTGCCGGAATTAGTAAAATTCCTTTTGAAAATAATAATAACGAAAATATTTATAGCGGCATTGTTATCCAAAGCAAAGAAAATTATTTTTTATTTCAATCTGGTTTGGAAAAATTTTATATCTACGAAAAAGAAAATTCTAGGGAAGTTGGGGATGTTTTGTGTGTTGAAGCAAAACCTCAAAAATTAGAAATAACATCATATGAGTCGCGTTTTAATTTTAAAGAATATTTAGAGAACAAAGGTGTAAAAAGAAGCTTATCATCGAATAAAATTAATATTAAATTTTCAAATCCTTTTAAATTAAAGAAGTATAAAAAGAATTTTCTATCAAACTTTGATGATGAAAGTAAATATTTGATTAGTTCTCTTCTTTTTATGGATGTTGATTATGAATCTGATCATTCAAAATTAGCGGATAAGCTAAATATCATTTCTTTATTAACTGTAAGTGGAATTTATTTAAATTTACTTCTTATTATTTTTAAAAAAATATTTGGTTTTTTAACAAACGAGAAATTAAAAGAAATTCTTCCTTACTTAGTTTTAATGCCATATGGTATGTTTGTTTTCACAAAACTAGGCATACGGAGAATATTTATAGTTGGCATATTTAGCTATATTAATAAATATTTATTAAAAAGTAAAATGTCGCGTTTAACAATTGTTTCGCTTGTTGCATTACTTTTTTTGTTATTTGAT
>JBNMLE010000034.1:0-10048 GCA_050874705.1 Bacilli bacterium | reverse complement strand
TGATAATTCATTAAATAAAGCAACTACTCAAGCAAGCGATATTGCTTCACCCTATAAAATAATTACTAGAGGTGGAACAAAAATTGGTCTTATAGGAGCGATTGGAAGAAATCAAATTACTTCAATTACTTCTAGAAATTGGGAGAATTTAACATTCCTTGATCCTTCTTCAATTGTAAAAGAACTTAGCGATAAATTACGTATTGAAGAAAAATGCGATGTCATTATATATATGCTTCATGCAGCATTAAAAGATTCTAATTATGAAGAACTTTCAAAGAAATCCCCTAATAGCAATAGACCATATGTTGATGTAGGATTTTTAGGTCATAGCCACGCTTTTGAAAGCGAAACTATAAATAATGTCCCTTGGGTGCAATCATATCATCACGGAGCTTTAACTGGACATGTAACATTAACTCTTAAAGACGGAAAATATCAAGCGACATATTCTTCATCATATAATGATAGAAACAATAATGGTTTTGGTAATGGAACTAATTCCATCTATGCATGTGAGAATGATCCAAAGATTGATAATATTGTTAATCAATATTTAACACCTGATTTCTTAAAAGAGAAAAACACCGTAGTGGGTAAATTCAGCAATGTGACAACATCTACATTTGGCGATGAAGCTGGTGAAATACAAGCTTATGCGACAAGTAAATATATTGATGAATTAAGAAAGAACGATCCTTCAATACCTGAAGTTGATTTAGTATTTAATAATGGTAATAGAGCTAATATTGATATTAATAGCGATGGAAGTGTTACTAAAGAAGATATATTTAATCTCATACCATTTACTAATAACACGATTATCGCTGAAGTAAGTGGGTCAGATATTATTTACGAGATGAGATATATAAGTTATTATCTTCCAAAAGAACAAACACTAAAAATTGAATCAAATAAGAAATATATTATCGCTGGTATTGATTATCTTGTTTTACATAAAAACGCTGAAAGAGAATATAATTATTTTAAGACTTATAAAGGTTCAATATATGAAATAGAAAAATATCCATTTGATATTGTTTCTGATTATTTATTAGCTAATAAGACTTTCGATGTATCTATTGTTAATTCAACTGCCTTCAGTGGTCTAACAAAATAAAATATTATTAGGTGTTATTATGCAAAAAATGATTGTAAGAGGAATATGTAAAGACATCTCTTTTGAAGGAAAAGGAGTTGTTAATCTTTTATATGGCACTTGTTTTGTGGATGGTTTATTTCCTAATGAAGAAGCAGAAATTAGAGTCTTATATAAAAAAGTTGGTGCATATTTTGGAAAAGTGGAAAGACTTATTAAAAAAAGCGAACATAGAATTCAACCAAGATGTGGTGTTTGTACAGCATGTGGAGGTTGTCAATTTCAACAATTAGATTATGTTTCACAACTTGAATATAAATCTAAGAAAGTGAAAGATGCATTTAGAAGACATTTTGATAAAGAATTTGATGTTCTTCCATGCATAGGAATGGAAGATCCATATAATTATCGAAATAAAATACAAGTTCCTATTGGAAGAGATCCACATGGACATATTGTAAGTGGCTTTTTTAGAAGTGGTACTCATCAAATTATTCCAGTTGATGGATGTGCGATTGAAGATAAAAGAGCTAGTGAAATATTAACAACAATTAAAACATTAATGAAATCATTTAAATATGATCCATATAATGAAGATACAAGAACTGGTCTTATAAGACATGTATTGATTCGCACTTCTTATCACTATGATGAAGTAATGGTTACATTAGTTACTACGGTTGATGCATTTAAAGGAAGAAATAATTTCGTTAATGCTTTAGTTAAAGAACATCCTTTTATTAAATGCGTTGTTCAAAATATTAATAGTAGGGATACGAATGTTATTTTAGGTGAGAAAGAAAGAATCTTATATGGTCCTGGATTTATTAAAGATTCAATATTAGGTGTAGATTTCCTTATCTCATCGAAATCATTTTTCCAAGTTAATCCTGTTCAAGTTGAGAAATTATATCAAAAAGCAATTGATTTAGGAGAACTTAAAGAAAGCGATAATGTTTTTGACGCTTACTGTGGCATTGGAACAATATCTTTAATCGCAGCGATGAAAGCTGAATCAGTTATAGGTGTAGAAATAGTTAAAGAAGCGATTAAAGACGCGAATAAGAACGCAAAAATAAATAATATTACTAATGCAAGATTCATATGTGAAGATGCTGGAAAAGCACTTGAAAGACTTGCAAGCGAAGATATAGATTTTGATACTGTATTTGTTGATCCTCCAAGAAAAGGAGTGGATGATAAATTTATTAATTCACTTTTAAAAGTCGCTCCTAAGAAAATAGTTTATGTATCTTGTGAACCTGAAACACTTGCAAGGGACACGAAAATATTATCTGAGAAATATGATATTAAAGTTATTCAACCTGTAGATATGTTTCCAATGACATTTCATGTTGAAACAGTGGTGCTACTTAGCCGAAAAACAAAGTAAGAATAAGAAGATAATATTTTTGCGTAAAGTTTGTTATTTGACTTGCAATCAAACAACTAGTTTCACTATAAAATAGATTATAAAAGTATTATTGTCAAAGACTTTTCAAAGCTTTTTCATAATATTTTTAGGATCTTGAAAAACTTTTAAAAGCTGTTATTCTGATTACATGACAGATTTCTTTTTAACAAATTATTCTGATGAACGTTTTATAGATCATCTAAAAAAATTATTTTATGGTTGCGATTCTTTTTCTTTAACAGTGAGTTTTATTAAGGAAGCTGGTTTAGTACTTATTAAAGACTCAATTGAAAAGGCCTTAGAAAGAGGAGTTAAAGGCAGAATAATAACTTCAACTTATCAAAATTTTACAGACATTCAGTCTTTAAGAACATTCAGGCTATGGATGGATAAATATCCTAATTTTTCATGTCACATAGATTATAATTCCTTTGAAGATAATGGTTTTCACACAAAAGGATATATTTTTGAATTCACTGATCATTATGAATTTTTAGTTGGATCAACTAATATAACTAGATTTGCTTTACTTAAAAACATTGAATGGAACGTATCTCTTATTAGAGACAAAGAAGATCCAATTATTTTTGAAACGTTAGAGGAATTCAAATATCTTTGGGATAGCACTTTTCTTTTAAGCGATGAAATTATAAAAAAATATACTATTCAAATCGATTACGCCATTGAAAGATGGGATATGGATTATGCAACCGATTATAACAATAAACAAATTTCTCCTAATTTAATGCAAAGAAAAGCCTTAAAAGAGTTAATAAGATATCGTGATATGGGTGTTAATAAAGCTCTCATAATTGCAGCAACCGCATCAGGGAAGACTTATTTAGCGGCTTTTGATGCAAAAAACTTTGACGCAAAAAGAATGCTATTTATAGTTCATAGAGACACTATCCTAGAAGATGCTAGAAAAACTTTTAGCAAAGTGTTTATGTCAAGAAAGACATATGGTTTATTTACTGGAAACGAAAAACAACTCGATGCAGATTTTATTTTTGCAACAAACACTATGATGGCGGCACATTTAGATTATTTTCAACCTGATGAATTTGATTATATAGTTTTTGATGAATGCCACCATGCAACTGCAACAACTTATCAAAAGATTTTTAATTATTTTAAACCAAAATTTCTTTTAGGGCTTACTGCAACACCTGAGAGAATGGATAATCAAGATGTTTTTAGCATGTTTGACAAAAACGTTCCTTATGAACTTAGATTAAGAGACGCAATCATGAATGATCTTGTCGTTCCATTTAAATACTATGGAATAAGAGATTTTAATGTTGATTACTCTGACAAAGAAAAGTCATCATTTTTGAAGCAATATTTTGATAATAATCATTGTGAGTTTATAGCGGAACAAATTGAGAAACATAAACCAGCTGGGAAACTTAAAGCGGTAGCGTTTTGTAGAAGTATTGAACACGCTAACGCGATGAGTAAAGCAATGAGTGATATTGGTTATTGTGTCACTTCATTAACTGGAAAGAATAATACAGGAGAAAGACTTAAAGCGTATAATGATTTACAAGATGATAATAATCCATTAGAAATTATATTTACTGTTGATATTCTTAATGAAGGTATTGACGTTCCTGGTATTAATATGGTTATTTTCTTAAGGCCTACTGAATCACAAACAATTTTTATTCAACAATTAGGACGTGGTTTAAGAAAATGTGAAGGAAAAGAATTCCTTACTGTATTAGATTTTATTGGAAATAGTTATGACAGATCAGTACAAGTTGCGTTTGCAATAGGAACAATATCATCAGTATCACCTTATGATAAACCAACTTTAACTGTGGCAGTAAGAAATGATTTTAAGTCTATTGATTTGCCTGGTGTTGAAATACACATTGATGAAAAATCTAAAGAAGAAATTCTTAAATATATCGAAGCAACAAATTTCAATAAATTTTCATATTTAAAACAAGACTATTATAATTTTAAAAAATATCTTCATATTGATGATGGCTATCCTTTGCACATTGATTATTTAAATAATGATTGTGCGCCTGATTTAATTAGATTCATGAAATCTAAATGCAAAGGTAAAAAGAATTTTTCTTACTATACATTTTTGAAGAACATTGACGAAGATGTTCCATCATTTAACGATGATGAAGCATTAGTATTAAATCTTTTATCTGATATGGTTCCATTAACAAGAAGAGAAGAATTCTTAATTATTAGATCTATTATTAATGATGAACAAGATTTTAATTCTTTAGTAGGTAAATATAACCGCATAAGTGCAAATTCTATAAAAACAGCAGTTGAGAATTTACTTAATAAAAACATAATTACAATCAATGATGGTAAATATTCACTTAACATTAATAATTCTATAAATGATGAATATAAAGCATTTTTAGAAGATTTGATTGATTACGGTTTAAAAAGATATGATATAGAATTTGGTGACTTTGAAGGAATGTTTAAAATGTACGCAAATTACCAAAAAGACAAAGTGATGCTCGAAATTGACGGAAGACAATATGCTTACATGCAAGGAACAAAATATGATGTTGAAAATCGTGTTACATATGTCTTTGTTGGCTTAAAAAAAGATAAAGTAGTTAAAGGTAATTTTGAGTATAAAGATAAATTTATTTCTCCTTCAAAATTTCAGTGGGAATCAGTTAATAATACAACTTTAGATAATGCCGAAGGTAAAAAACTTCTCAAAACAAAAACAGTGCATTTATTTGTTAGAAAAGTTGATGATGAAGACGGAATAGTTCTACCATTTACATATTTTGGAACTGGAAAGTTTACAAATCGACGAGTTAGTCAAAATAATAATTCACCAACATTATTATTTGATATTGATTTAGATCATGATGTTCCCGAAGAATATCGTTTTGATTTCCAAGTTCCAGAAGATGTTATGAATTAATATATTTTATTAAATCGTTTAAGATTAATTTGTCTGCTGGTAAGAAATCGATACTATTTAATTCATTCGTATTAATAAATTTTGCAGCTTCATGTTCTAGTAGTGATAAATGGTTATTTTTTAATTTGCAAATGAAATTGTGCATCACTAAATGAAAAGTAGGGTATGTATATTCAATAGTGTTTAGAAAAGAAACTATTTCTATATCTGCATCAAGTTCTTCTTTAATTTCTCTTATAATGCATTTTTCTGGAGTTTCGTCTTTTTCCATTTTTCCACCAGGAAATTCCCATTTGTCTTTAAAATCACCATAGCCTCTTTGGGTGACGAATATTTTGTTATCTTTAATTATTATTGCAGAGCATACTTCAATGGTTTTCATAAAAATATTTTACAATTTTTTGTTAGTAATTTTAATAGCAAAGTAATTAGAAAAATAATTGTAATTGCAAATAGATGATATATTGCGTTTGCTTCTCATTCATCACAAGAAAAATATTAGCTAATGGGTTTAACTCAACTGAGTGTGATATGATATTTTTATGAAATAATAAGCGCAAGATTTTAATTTGTTTGCTTGAACACTAACTAATTTGATAAGCATTGCAATTTTAAAAATAAAACCGGAGGAATTAAATAGTAGATTTAATTAATGAACAATTACCAAAAATGACTGAAAAAGAAAAATTAGCTTTTTATCTTGCTTTTGGTGCTCATTCATCAACTGATCAAAGAGACCAAGCCGGTTTAGAATATATTGGTCATCCATTAACAGTATTTTGTAATTGTGATACTGAAGATGAAAGAGTAGTGGCCCTATTGCATGATGTATTAGAAGATACAAAAATAACTGAGAAAGATCTTAGATTATTATTTCCAGATCATATTGTAGACGCTATTAAATTATTATCACATCCAAAAACTAGTTATAATCGTGAAGAATATTTTAAGAATATTAAAGCAAATCAACTTGCTAGAAAAATAAAAATAGAAGACTTAAAAACAAATATAGATGATTCAAGATTAAAATCATTAATTGAATGGCATGAGCAAAAAGTAAAAAACCAATATATCCCTAACTTGGAATATTTGCTTAAAGATTAAGAATATACAAATTCAAATGATAGTGTATGAAATGAATGAAATTGTAATTAAAAAATAATCAATGAAATAATTCTTAAAAAGATAATAATGTTCCATTAATTTAGGCACTTAATTAGGAAATAGTGGCTAGCAGTCTCACTCAAAAAGTGCTTGTCATACTTTTTTATTTGTTTAAAATTAAATTAACGTTTTATGATTATTATTTAATATTTACAAATTCTTATTTATAAAATAAATAAAAAACATAATTCTATTTTTGCGCGAATTAATTCGCTTTCTTGGTTATTTAAAATTTCGCCAAAAAGTTGAATATTATGAGTCAAGGAGGTGTTTAAAAATGACACTCGGACAAAAATTAAAAGAATTAAGAACTAAAAAAGGATTAACTCAAAAAGATCTTGCTGATCAATTACATGTTTCTTTCCAAACAATCAGTAAATGGGAAAGCGACATAAACGAACCTGATTTAAAAACATTAAAAGAATTATCTAAAATCTATGGTTGTTCTGTAAGCTACATATTGTGTGATGATTTATTAGAACAAAACGAAGACAATAAAAAACCTATTGAAGAAAAAAAATACGCCTACCAAAGTAATAAATAAAACAATAATCATTCATCAAAATGAAAAGCATGTATGTGCTAAATGTGGGAAGGAAATTCCGGAAGACGAATTAGTCTCTGAAGATATCACTAAAAAAGAAAGACATGGCAGAATAACAAGAACTGTTAGTGTTGGACAAACTTATTACCATAAAGGTTGCTTAGATGAGATTAAAAAAAGAGTGCAAGAAGAACAAAAAATAAAAACCAAAAAAGCCTCACTAAGTATGAAGAAATGCTTTGGCTGGGGAATTGCCTCCGGTGTTGTTGCATTAATTATTGTTTTAGTGGTTTTTCTTATGAATAGCAATGTTATTAATCCTGCCTTAGGTGTTTTATTTAGCGTTTTAATTGGCTACGGAATATTCGCAATGATATATTGCATTTTATCTGATTCATATATAGGCGATATTTTCTTATGGTGTTCAGGTTTTTCCATTAAATTTCCTGGATTAATATTTAGTTTTGATTTAGATGGTTTTGCGTGGCTTATCGCTATGAAAGTATTATTTGCGGCGCTTGGCTTTATAATTGGTGTTGTTGTATTGCTATTTGGCGTTGCTTTATGTGCTTTATTAGGCGGTATATCATTCCCGTTTGTTTTAGTTCATAATATTAACAACAACTATAAAGATGCTTTTTAAGGAGAAAATTTTATGAAAAAGAAATTATTTTTTATTCCCATTTTATTAGGCTTATTCCTATCTTCATGTGGAAATAATAATAACAATAATAATAGTAGTAGCAGTAGTTCATCTATATCTAATAATGATTCTATTGATGGAGGAAGTGATACCAGCATAGAAACTGTTAAAAATAACTTTGAAAATATTGCCTTTGCTAGTGCCACATATACCTATGATGGAGAACCTCACATTCTTAATGAAGTGAGTGGTGCTCCAGAAAATACAAAAATAACTTATGTAGGTAGAAAAGCATATAGTGATGTTGGTGTATATAACGCAACCGCGAAGCTAGAAAAAGATGGTTATAATGATTTAACACTATCAGCAACACTAACTATCAATAAGACAACTTTTAAAGGTGTTCAATTTTTAGATAGCGAATTTGAATATGATGGTCATCCTCATTCAATTTCTATCACCGGCACATTACCAAGTACTACTAGTGTAACTTATACTTCTGATGTTAATGGAGTAACAAATACCGCTACTGAAATTGGTGAATATAATATTACAGCAACTATCACTGATAAGAATTTTGAAACTTTAGTGTTAAAAGCTAAATTAACTATTAAAACAAATGATGATGAAAGATATTTAAAATGGAGTGATGATACATTATTCTTCCAAAATGCTTTGCATGATAATTATCTATATTCATATAACAAAGGAACAAATGCTTTATTAAGGGTTAGTAAAGATAACGCTGTTGATATGATTAAAAGCAAAGATGATGAAATAATTTATATTTCTAAATCATTATTTGTATCTTCTATTAAAACAGCGAATTATTCTAATACTGATAATAAGGTAACAACATCTGTTATTCATACTGCGAATGCAAGATATGTTCAATTTGATGGTAGCAAAACAATCTATTATGTTGTTAATGGTTTAACACAAAATAAATCAGGCATTTTTAAAGCTGATTTAAGTGGCGAAGATCCAGTTATAACAACTTTAAGTGTTGGTAAAGCTAAATATCTAACATTAGTGAATAATAAATTATATTTTGCAGATGGCAATAATGGTTATAAATTCTCATCTATTTCAATAAGCGGAGAAAATCAAACCCCTTCATTAGTTGTCGATGAAAAGATTAATAACCTTTATTATATGGATGGAGTTTTCTATTACACTGTTAACAATTTATTAGGAAATTATATTGAAAGATATTCCTTTACTAATGGTAGAAGAAAATTAACAAGCGATGCCGGTATTGATTTCTGTCTTATTGATGGATACCTCTATTATATTAATGTTGATAAATTGAATACTAGAATATGGGGTGAAGGAATTTATAAAGTTAATGCTTCTCCTTTAGCGGATAACAACAATTCTGGTATCAAGGTTATTGAAAGTAAAAAAGGCTTATGTTCTTTAACAAGTGATGGAACCAATTTATATTACTATGATATGGATGGCTATAAATTAGTAAAAGCAAATCTAAATGGTGCTTTTGTAAAAGATATTTTAGATGGATTTATTAAACCTGAAGATCCAACACCAACTTCTTTAGGTGGTGATATGGAAGAATATAATGGTTCACTTTATTATTTAGATATATGGGATGAAAAAACACTACATTGTTATAATCCTCAAACAAAATCGAATACTAGATTAACCGCGAATAAAGTTGATAATTTCTCCATTATAGGAGATGAAATTTATATGAATATGGTCACTTGTTTAGTCAATAATGATACATATCGTTTTAATCTAAAAACCGGTGGTGAACCAGAAAAAATAAATACCTATGATGGAACAGACTTTATAAGTGATGGTACATATGTTTATTATGCTCAGGCGAATGCTGCAGGTGTTAGAACTGCGATTAGAAGAACTAATTTAACCACACTAGTGGATGAACAAATCTATGATAAAGGTGTTTCAAATTTAAGAATGGTAAATGGTGAACTTTGTTTTATTGATGGTTATCAAATTTATTCAATGAATTTAGATACTTTAACCACTAAAGAGATTAAGCCAAATAATAAATCAGTTCATACAACAGTTTTTGATACAGATGGAACAACAATTTTCTATCGTGAGATGTATAGCGTTGCATACGCATTAAAGCGTCTAAGCAGATATAATGTTAAAACCGGCGAATACGCAATTATGGTTCAAGATAAAACTGATCCAATCAGCATAACTTATCGTGATGGTGATGTTTATTATTACACTGATACAACAAATGCCGCGAATAATGGATTATATAAAGT
>JBNMLE010000033.1:0-10933 GCA_050874705.1 Bacilli bacterium | reverse complement strand
GACCTAGGAAATGTAACAACTGGATATCTCCATCAAAATTGATGTCTGAAGCTATCTCTGAGTGTTGCACTTAAGATTGCAATTTACTATTAATTAATTGAAGACTAATAATTTATGTGATATATTCAATGTGCTTAAGGGAGTAGTTTGCAGTTACTTAACTGTGGTAAGTCAACATCTCAAGTCATATGACTCTGGCTTATCTTAAATAACGAGACTTAGGTAAGACATTTGTCCTACCTTTAGTCAATAACAAGGTAGGATGAAAATGCATCCTATTTTTTGTTTAGTGAGGTAAAACAATGGAAGAAATTAAAAAAGAAATAGCTTATGAAACTTTATCGACAAAACAAGTAGAAGAAGCTTTGCAAGTCGATATTGAAAAAGGACTTAGCGATGAAGAAGCAAAAGAAAGATTGCTAAAATATGGTCCAAACAAGCTTCAAGAAAAAAAGAAAAAATCTTGGATAAGAATATTTTTTGAACAAATGAATAATCCAATGATTTTTGTTCTTTTTGCGGCGATTGCAGTAACGATTGCTGTATCAATATATGAAACTGTTAACGCTATTAAGGCTGGACAAACAGGCAATTTATTCCTTGATGTTGGTGACTGGCCTGATGTTATTATCATTTTAGCGGTCATTTGTTTGAATTCTATTATTGGAACAGTACAAGAAATAAAAGCTCAAACTTCTCTTGATGCTTTGAAGAATTTATCAAGTCCAGAGTCAACTGTTATACGCGATGGAAAAAGATTTAAAATCAAATCTAACGAACTCGTTCTTGGTGATGTTGTTATTCTTGAAGAAGGCGACACCATTGGTGCGGATTTAAGATTAGTTGAAGCGGTCAATTTAAAAGCAAATGAATCATCACTAACCGGTGAATCAGTACCTGTTGAAAAGGATTCTGATGTTGTATTTTCATCATCCGTTGGTGTTGCTGACAGAGTTAATGTTGCTTATATGTCTACTCCTGTTAGTTATGGTAGAGGCAAAGGTATTGTCATTAAAACTGGCATGAATACTGAAATTGGTAAAATTGCCAAAGCGCTTGATGAAGAAGAAGATAGTGAAACTCCACTTCAAAAAGTATTAGCAAAATTATCAAAATTCCTAGGACTTTTAACGCTTGGTGTTGTTATCGCTGTTTTAATAATTGAAATCATATGGATATTTGTTGATGGCAAAGGTGGAGACATTGAACAATGGATTGAAGCTGTTCTTTCCGCGATTGCACTAGCTGTTGCCGCAATTCCTGAAGGCCTTGCTGCAGTAGTTACAATTGTTCTTTCAATTGGCGTTCAAAGAATGGTCAAAGCAAACACAATTGTTAGAAAACTTCCAAGTGTTGAGACTCTTGGCGCTGTAAGCGTTGTTTGTTCTGATAAAACAGGAACTCTTACACAAAATAAAATGACAGTAGTGGAATCTTATACATTTAATCATTTCTATGTAGACAAAGATTTTAATGAAAATAATCACGATAAAGACTTACACCTTTTAGCACAAGGAATGTCTTTATGCTCAAACGCCACAGTTGATGAAGGTTTATACGGTGATCCAACTGAAATTGCGTTGGTTGCATTTGCAAACAATTTCGGACTCCATAAAAAAGATCTTGAACATAAAATGCCACGCGTGGATGAACTTCCATTTGATAGTGTTAGAAAAATGATGTCTACAAAACACAAATTCGGAGATAAAAATGTTGTATTTACAAAAGGTGCATTAGATAGCATTTTAGCACATACAAAATTCATCCTTGATAATGGAAACGTTAGAGCAATTGAACAAAGTGATATTGATGAAATTTATAAAGTTAATAGCCAATATTCAAGTAAGGCTTTGCGCGTATTAGCTCTTGCATATACAAATCAAGAAGATATTAAAGAAGATGATTTAATATTTGTTGGTTTGGTGGCTATGATTGACCCAGCAAGACCTGAAACAAAAGGTGCAGTTGCTAAATTTAAAAACGCTGGTATTACAACAGTTATGATCACAGGTGACCATAAAGACACAGCTTTTGCTATTGCAAAGGATTTAGGTATTTGTAGTGATATAAGTGAATGTTTAACCGGAAAAGATGTTGATAATTTAAATGAAGAAGAACTTAAAGAAGTTTGTAAGCACGCTCGTGTATTCGCTCGTGTTTCACCTGAAAATAAAGTTCAAATCGTTAAAGCTTTTGAAGCTAATGGCAATATTTGCGCAATGACTGGAGATGGAGTTAATGACGCTCCATCATTAAAAGCAGCAGATATCGGTATTGCAATGGGTATTACAGGAACAGATGTTGCTAAAGGCGCAGCGGATATGGTCTTAACTGATGACAATTTCGCATCTATTGAAAAAGCAGTTGAACAAGGTCGTGGTATTTACGCAAACATTAAAAAGACTGTTATATTCCTCTTGTCGAGCAATATTGCTGAAGTCTTTGCAATGTTATTAATTATTATTTTAGGATTACCTGCTCCATTAATTGCAATTCACTTATTATGGGTCAACTTATTAACAGACTCACTTCCTGCTATTGCATTAGGAATGGATGCCTATGATCCAAATAATATGAAAGAAAAACCGCGCAATCCAAATGAAGGTATATTTGCTCATGGCGGTTTATTGAATACTATTTTATATGGTTCATTTATTACAATTGCTGTTTTAATTTCTTATTTCTCAGCAGCATGGTTAAATGGTGCTTTCACTCTTAACGACATTAAGACTCTTTTTGAAAGCAATCCTGAAATTCTTCACCAAGCTCAAACAATGGCCTTTACCACTTTAGCGGCAAGTGAATTATTCCATATGATCTCAATGAGCAATCTTAATAAATCTGGATTCAGAGTATTTAAAAATAAAAACTGGATGATGCTTATTGCCTTTATTCTTGGTATCGGCTTACAACTCTTTGTCATTGAAGTTCCAGGTGTAAGAGATGTATTCTCAACCGCAAATCTTTCATGGCAAGAATGGCTCATTACAGTGGCTTTATCAGTATTCCCATTTGTAATGCATGAATTAATTGTATTAGGCAAATTTATTGCTAAGAAAATTTCAAAAAAAGAAACTAATTAATAATTAGAAAAATAACATAAAAACACCTATGGTTTGAAGTATTGTTCCAATTAATACAAAAACATGGAACACGCAGTGAAACCATAGGTTTTTATGTCCTATTCCATATAAAATTGAACCAAGTGTATAACTTATTCCGCCTAATAATATTAAGATAAATGATATTTGAGGAAGGTATAAAAAACCTGTTGTATATAAAATCATCCAACCTAGTAAAATATATAAAATCATTGAAATAATTTTAACTGCTTTACTTTTTAAATTTACTGCGTTAAGAATAACACCTAAAATCGCTAATGACCATTGAAGAATAAGTAATACAAGACCTAATATGTTTTCTTTATAAATGTAAAAACAAATAGGTGTATAAGTGCCCGCAATTAAAATGTATATTGTGCAGTGATCTAATACTCTTTTAATTCTCTTTGTTTTCGAATCATTAGGCGCCTTATGATAAATTGAAGAAATTGAATAAAGCAAAATAATTGTAAGCGAAAAAATTATCATGCTAATCATATTGGTTAAATCAAATTTATTTAAGGCATATAAAACAATTGATGCTACAAAAACCGCTATACCTAATGGAACGCCCATTAAATGAGAATAAAAATTAAAATCATCTTGTTCTTTTGAATAATTTGGTATTTCTAAATTGTTAATATTTTCTTTAATGTTCATAGCTTTTCCTCCATTACGAAAAACAATAATATAGGGAGAATATAGTTTTGTGTTCTAAACTTAAATATTTCTTTTCTACTCGCAAGAAAAATGACTCTACGAAATAGAGAAAAGCTTAAAAATAGGGCATTTTTATAAAATTTATATTTATAAATGAAGCAAATTTTGATATTCTTTGTTTATGCTTAACAATAATAAAAGCAGTATTGTATTACTTCCTTCTTATCAACCAGAAGAAACATTAGTTAATTTATCAAGAGGTCTATTTGAAAACGGATTTTATATTTTAATTGTTGATGATGGAAGTGGAATAGATTACAAAGATATTTTTGATAGATGCAAAAAATACGCTGAAGTAATTTCATATGACAAAAATAAAGGAAAAGGCTTTGCTTTAAAAACTGGTTTTAAATATATTGTTGATAACAAATTGGATTATAAATATGTCATAACCGCGGATGGTGATGGTCAACATAGAATTCAAGATATTGTTTTAATGGACGAAGAAGCTTTGACTAGAAATATGACAATTATTGGAGAAAGACGATTTGAAGTAAAAACTCCATTTAAATCAAAGTTAGGAAATGTCACATCTAGATTTACGCAAGCACTTTGCACATATCGCTATATGAGAGATAATCAATGCGGTTTAAGAGCGTTCCCTGTATCCTTATTACCTGAACTTATTAATATATCAGGGCAAAGATATGAATATGAAATGAATGTTTTAACTTATTTAATGACTAAAGAAATTCCTTATTCAACGATGAATGTTAAAACAATATATGAAGATAACAATAGGACTACTCATTTTAGACCAATCAAAGACACCCTTCTTATCCAAGGATCTATTTTAAAATGTGGTCTAATTAATTTCATTTCAATGGTTATAGGACTAGTTACTTGTTGCTTATTTTATTATTTTATTTTCAATAATCTTATTGCAAATTACGAATTAGCTTTATTTTGTTCATCGGGTATTTCTTTTTTGTTCCATATCGCTTGCAATATGATTTTATATCGACCAAAAAATCCTGCGAAAACAATATTTAGAATATTTTTATTTGAATTCTTTAATTTAATTTCTTTAATGGTTTCTGTTGCGTTATTTTGTAGAATTTGTTCTTTCCCATTATATTGGGTATATTTATTAAGTAGTGTTGTAGTTATAATACCAATTTATTATTTAATAAAAGGAATCGGCTTAGTTTATTCATCACAATATGAGTATTAGGAGGTAGAATATGGAAAATTATGAAATTGTTATTGATAGTTCCTGTGATTTAACACTTGAACTTAGAAAGAGATTTGGTATCTATGAAGATTATATCAAAGGTGTTGTTTATCTTCCTGGTAGTGAAATTAAAGCTGATTTAGATTGGAATAATATACCTCCATCTGATTTTTTCAAGATTGTTAAAAAGAAAGTTGGACAAGTAAAAACAGCATTTGCAACTTATGAGGAATTTATAAGAGTAATAGAACCAATTTTAAAAGATGGGAAAGATGTAATGATCTTCACTATATCAAGTGGAATAAGTGGTGCATCAAACGCTTTCAATAATTATAAAGAAATTCTTTTAGAAGATTATCCAAATAGAAAAATTGAAATAATTGACACTCTTAAATATTCAAGTGCATGTGGCCTTTTAGCTATCGAATGTGCGAAAAATAAAAACAATGGAATGACTTTAGAAGAAAACACTAAATGGGCAAATGATAAAAAATATTATTTAAGAGAAATGGGTGTTCTTGATGATTTAAGATTTTTAGCTAAAAATGGTAGAATTGCTGCTTCAAAAGCTTTCTTTGGTTCGCTTATTGGCGTTCAACCTTTAGCGGATTTTACTATTGATGGAAAAACTATGCCTCTTGGAACCGTTAAAGGAGAAAAGAAAGCAGATAAATTTTCTTTAGAATATCTTCTTAAAACAGTTACAAATATTGAAGATCAAATCATATTTATCGCTCATTCAGAAAGAGAAGAAAGAGCAAATATTTTTAAAGAACAATTATTAAAAGTTGCTAAGCCTAAAGAAGTGATTATCACTAATGTTGGTCAATGCTGTGGTCCTAATATTGGTCCAGGAATTTGTACATATTTCTATTTTGGCTCTAAAATTAGTGAAAACCACGAAGTTGAAAATAAATTATTTAAGGAAATTTGTGATACATTATGAACATTATATTACTAGCAACATATCAAATAGTTCTAATAATAGTGAGAGCTATCTTACTTGTTTTATTATCAGGACTTTTATTCACTTTAATATACACTAATAAGATTGCTAAAAAGCTTTACTTAAGCCAATGGACTAGACAAAAAAGTTCTAAATTTGAAAGAGGTTGTAGTGATACATCAGTTGATTATCATTTAGATATGTACAATCAAGGAATGAAATTTAGAGAAGAAAATATAGCAAATGTAAGCGAACATGAAATAATCTCCCTTGGTTTAAAATTATGTGGCGAATATTACGATTTTGGATTTAAAAAAGCCATCATTGTTCTTCCCGGAAGAACAGAAACTTGTTATTATGGGGCCTATTATGCGGAAGCATTTAAAAAAGGCGGATATAATGTTTTATGCATCGATCCTAGAGCGCATGGATTAAGTGAAGGAGACAAAATTACATTAGGAAAAGATGAAGCTATTGACGCTCTTATGTGGGCTAAATATCTTCACGATAAATTAGGAAATGAATCAATTTGTTTATATGGTCTTTGCGGTGGCGCTACAAGCGCATGTCTTGCTTTAATAAATAAAGATTGTCCTGAATATATCAATTCTTTTATTGCTGATGGAATGTTTTATTCATTTTATAGATTATATAAAAGACACATTGTTGATTTAAAAAAGCCTGTTTATCCTGTTATTTGGGAAGTAATGAGTAAAATTAAAAAATATAATCATGTTAATCCATATAAAGCAAAACCATTTGATATGGTTGATAAAATTAATGTTCCAGTTTTGTTTTTGAGTGGTGAAAAAGATATATTTGCTATTCCTAGTGAAGCTAAGATGATGTTTGATAAATGTTCATCAAAAGATAAAAAAATTGTCTTTATAGCAAATGGCCGTCACTCACATTTAAGATACGATAATAAAGAAGCGTATGATAGTGCGGTTATTGCCTTTTTGCAAAAACATTAATTGTGTAACAAATTAATTAGAGTATGATATTGTAAGGAATTTGAAATATGAAAAAGAATTCAATACTTAGAAATAAAACGCTTATCATAGGCTGTGGAAGACTCGGTGCATCAATTGCAAATAGAGATTCCATGAGTGGAAAAAATGTTCTCGTTGTAGATTTAGATGAGAACGCTTTTGAAAATTTGTCTGATTCTTTTAGCGGTTATAAATTTGTCGGCGATGTAACAGATTTATCTCTTCTCGAAGAAGCATTTATCACTTCTGCGAAAGAAATCATCATTACAACTGGAAATGATAATGTGAATGTTTATTTAGCGTATGTTGCTAGAGAAATATATAATGTTCCAAACATATATGTTCGTCTTGATGATCCAAATCTTGAAGCTATTTTACGTGGACTCGATGTTCATGCAATTTATCCATTTGAATTATCACTTGATAAATTCATTCTTATGAGAGGAGGTAACAAATAATGAAAATCGTTATCGCTGGCGGCGGACACGCTGCTGACTATGTCATTAAAGCATTTAAAAAACGCTCAAATAAATTAATTGTTATTAACTCTTCAAAAGAAACAGTTCAATATTTGACAAAATCTAATAAGATTCCTGTATTTTATGGTGAACCATATAAATGCAATATTTTAAGCGATGCACACATCGATGATTGCGATTTATTTATCGCTCTTGATGAAAACGATACTGATAATTTTGTTTCATGTATGCTAGCTAAAAAAATATATAATGCTAAAAAATGTATTTGTATTGTTTCCAACCCAAAAAATGTTGATATTTTTAGATCCTTAGGTGTTGATAGTGTTATTTCTTCATCTTATCTTCTTATTTCATCAATTGTTAGTGAATCTTCTCTTGAGAAATTTACAAAATCGATGTCTTTTGAAGATGACAAGATTGTTTTAACTGAAATTGTTGTTAAGGAAAATTACGCTATTTCGATGAAACAAATTATGGAAATTAAATTTCCAAAAACTGGTACAATTTCATGCATATATCGTAAACCAAATGTCATAATCCCTAATGGTCAAACTGTTATTTTACCTAACGATAAATTGTTTATCGTTTCTTCACCAAAAGAACAAAAGAATATAATTGCATTCATTCAAGAAGAGAAAAAGGTTGTATGAAAGAAAAAACCGCAGGCGGATATAGATTAATTTTAGGTTATTTAGGTATATTCTTAATCCTTGTTGGGATTATATGTTTGTTACCTCTTTTAATGCTTATCCCTTATCCTAATGAATATCAATGTTGGCCGAGTTTTGTAATTCCTGGTGTGTCCGCGATTGTATGCGGTAGTGGATTATCATTTTTAATTTTTAAACGTGATAAAATACAATTAGGGAAATTCCAAGATTCAATCCTTCTTGTTTGCGTTTGGCTCATTGCTATTCTTGTCGGCGCAATTCCGTTTATGTTAAGAGGAATGGGAACAGAAAATTTTGCTGCATTAAAAATGAATTTTACTGACGCCATATTTGAATCCACAAGTGGATATACGGCATGTGGATTAACTATTTTTAATTTTGAAAAAACTGCGATTGGATATCATGTTTATACAACTTATAGAAGTTTACTTCTATTCTTTGGTGGTATCGGATTAGTTCTTGTTGTAACATCCGCTATTAGTGATCGCTATGGACTTAAACTTTACACTGCTGAAGGACATAATGATAAATTAATGCCTAATCTAGCCAAAAGCGCTCGAATGATTTTACTTATTTATGTTGGTTATATCATTCTAGGAACTCTTTCTTATTGGCTTATTGGGGGAATGGAAATATTTGATTCATTTAACCACGCTATCGCGGCAGTTGCTACTGGTGGATTTTCAACATATGCAGGTGGTATTCCAGAAATTATAAGTAATGGTGGAAATAATTCTATTACTGGTATGCCTATTAATGGAATAGCTATTAATATCACTTCTTGCGTATTAATGATATTAGGCGCTACAAATTTTGTTATTCATTTATTTATATTCCAAGGAAAATTTAAAAAGATATATAAAGATTGCGAACTTAGATTTTTTGCTATGTTATGTATAATTTTTGTTCCTCTTTTCACAATTTCAATTTTGACATCCTCAAAAAATGAATTGTCTTTCTGGGATGCTGTTGGAGAAGGAACGTTTAATTTTATAAGTCACTTATCAACAACAGGATTTTCATCAGCTACTTCAATTAAATCTTTAGGTGAAGGTGCATTGTTCCTAGGGACAATATGTATGATTATTGGTGGTGGTATGGGTTCTACTGGTGGTGCTATTAAGCAATATCGTTTAGTAGTGGCCTTTAAATCTTTCTATTGGTCAATTAGAGATCGATTATCACCAAAAAATATGGTGCATCCACATAATATTTATCGCTTAGGAAATGAAAGAGAAGTTAGTAAAGACGAAACATTTGAAGCATACGGATATACAGTTTTATATCTTGTCGTTCTTTGTGTTGGTTCGTTATTAATATTGTTTTTATCTAATGATTCAATATATTCAAGCGCTTATTGCTTCTATGAATTTGCAAGTGCTCTTTCAGGTACTGGACTATCTGTTGGTCTTACAAATGATAATACTTTGCATAATATTATGGGAATTAGATGGATATTATCAGTTGGCATGTTTGCCGGAAGACTTGAAATTATATGCATTTATTTTGCATTTTATCGTACAATAAGAGATATATTCAGAAAGGAAACTGTTTAATATGTTAATAGATGAATTACAAAAAGCTAATATTACTGCATTAAAAGAACACGATAAGTCCGCTCGAGCGGTTTTAAGTGTCGTCATTTCTAGATACAAACTCCAAGGCATTGAAATGAAATCAGCTGGAAAAGAAATAAATGATCAAGATATGATTAAAATCATTACAAAGGTTTTAAAAGAACTTGATGAAGAAAAAGAAGGTTATCAAAAAGTAAATAATATTGAAGAAGTTGAATCTGTTAATAAGCAACAAGAAATAATTAAAAAATATCTTCCAAAAATGCTTTCAGAAGAAGAAATTAGAGCTGAAATTAATAAATTAGAAGATAAATCAATTCCATCAATAATGAAACATTTTAAAGCAAACTTTGATGGTAAAGTTGATATGGGTCTTGTTAACAGAATTGCAAAAACCTTATAACCTTCTTGAATTAGTGATGTAATTCGTATAGAATTATTATCACGTCTAGGGGTGTAGTACAATGGTAGTACAACGGTCTCCAAAACCGCTGACGTGGGTTCAATTCCTATCACCCCTGCCATTATTGAAGCATTAGTTTGATACAGTAAAATGCATCAAACTTTTTTTGTTTTTACGTGGGTTCATTTCCTACCGTTGGTTCGAACTCTCGAACTTTGATACATTGGAAAGCCATTCATAGGGCTTTTGCAGTCCTTTTTAATAAGGATTTATAGATTTGAAACGTTAACAATTGAACGATTATCCTAACAAATGAACGATTACAGGAACTATTGAACGTTTACCCCAACGATTGAACGATTACGAATTTTTTAGTTATGCCCCATCAAAAATATCAGACATTCTCCTAATGGTGTAAAGGAGAGAAAAAATGATGGAAAACAAAATTAGAGTTGTTGAGTTGTTTGCTGGTATTGACTCGCAAAGGAAAGCTTTGAAGGACGACGGAATTAACCATGAGATTATGGTCGCTTCCGAGATTGATAAATATGCGTTGCTAGCTTAATAATTTTATAGCACCATCCATCACGAATGGTGTTTTTATTCTATTTATTTATTGGAAATAAAATCAATTATGATAATGTGAAGATGAAAATAAAAAATTAAATCAGTCACTTCTTTGAAGGTGATATCAGCGATGGTATCGCCTTTTTCTTATTTATTATATAAAAAAATAATATTAGGGGTGTCAAATGGCACTACTTATATTTATATCCAGTTGTTTTAATATTATTGATATTGAAAGGAACATTTTTAAATGAAAAATAAGAAAATTATATTATCTTTAGTACTTCCCTTGTTAATCTCCTG
>JBNMLE010000032.1:0-10946 GCA_050874705.1 Bacilli bacterium | reverse complement strand
GTTTATACCTTTCTTTTAATAATAAAAACAATAAAAACAATGCAATTCCTAACTTTTTTAAAAAGCGTAAACTAAAAGTTTCTAGTAATTTCAAAAAATATTTTTAAAAATTTTTAGCAATTATATTTCTGTTTTAACGCCAAAAAATGCACTTTTTGTTAATCAAAAAGACAAAAATTGTCCTTTTTTTAGCATACAAAGGGGCTATATTTCAAAATTTGCATATATTAACAAGTTGTTTTTTTCATTAACTGCAATACAAATGATTTTTCAATGTTTTATTTAAATGTAATTATGGCGGATGTAACAAGAGTCAGCTTTTATATTTACATAAGCAAAGCAAGCATTAGTTGCTTAAAATAATAATTGAAAAAGAGGAAAAAGATATTCCAATTCATTAATTGCATATTAAACATGCATATAGGCGAAATTTGGCGTTCTTTCTAATTTAATGGATTAATTTATAATATTAATGTTTCCGCCTCTATAAACGGCTATAAAAGGCTAAATACAAAAGTATTATAAAAGCATTAACATCACTAATACCGAATGGATATTCTTCAATAAAAAAATCTCCTATCTTTGCTATTAGAACAAGTCTAGGAGATATTTTTACAAAATGGTGCACCATGTAGGATTCGAACTCACGACCCACTGATTAAGAGTCAGTTGCTCTACCAGCTGAGCTAATGGTGCATTGCTTTTATACTATATACTAAAGTTAACTTTGTTGCAAATAAAAAAGAGCCTACTTTTACAAGTAAGCTCAATTTATTTAATCTAAAGATTAAGCACGAACGATGTGGTTGGCTAAGAATGGAACAATTTGCCATTCGCCGTTTGCGTTAATGCCATCACCAGACCAACGAAGTGTTCCAGTAATGTTGACTTTTTGATCTGTTCCGTCAACAGCTGTTAAGATATCTTTATAAGCATTTTGGACAGAACCATCATTTGTTTTAACGTGATAGTCATAAGCGACTGTCATTTCTTTACCATTTTGAACAATAGTAAATGTGTATCTACCAGCACCATCAAATCCGTTTGATGCAGATGTTGATTTAACTGTAACGTCTTTGATTGTAGCAACACTATTTGAAATACCAGAGTTAAATGCTTTAAATTCTGGGCTGTTCTTATCGTTGATGCTTGTTGTGACTTCGTAATTAACAGGTTCTTGAATATTAGAATGATCTTCTAATTCAACAATTTTGCTAACATATGAAAGTTGAATATTACCATAGTAATGGGCAATATTAGCGAATACTTTGACATATTTGCCTTCGACAAATTTATCGTTGTCGTTGCATTTACCTAATTGATAAACTTGGACTGAATATTTGCCATCGCTGAGAATACCCCAGTTGCTATCAGGTGATTTATAAACAACTTTGCCTGAAACAGAAAGATAGAAGTAATCTTGACCAAAGTTTGTACCAATCTTGCTACCATTCATGAATGCAAACGTTGAACCATCTTCGCTCTTAGCATAAAGTTGTTCAAGGGTCATATCATCATAGAATTTAGTCTTGTGGATAAGTTTTAAATCATATTTTTCTGATTTAGCTTGACTACCACATTTTGCTGTTGCTGTTACTTGTGTAAAAGTATCGCCAATATCAGATTTGCCGTTTTCTTTAACTTCGGCGTCATATCTTTTTTGATCTTCTTCACTTAATGGATTTGGGAAATTCCATGTAATTTTTGAGTGATATTCATCAACTTGTGTAAGTGTACCAAGATTTTCATCAAAGTCATATGAAATCTCAACTGTATAAACATTTCCGTTTACATTTCTAAGCATTTTTGTATTAAGTGTTAATGCTTCGTTTGTGTCTCCATCAAATTCTGTCGTAAATCCTTCGACAATGAAGTTGGAACCGTTAAAGCAAAGACCTGCTTCGATTGCTTTTTCAACGGCTTGCATTTGTTCTTCTGGATTTTCACCACATGAAGCTAAGCTTAATGCAGCACCTAATCCAACAATTAAAGTAAGAATTTTTTTACTTTTCATAATTTTCCTTTCTCAAATGTATTATTTGTGAGGCCGAAAACGGCCTCACATAATAATCTTATCTTGTAAGATTTGGCAAACGAGAGTAAGATTCGTCAAGAATTTGATCGATTGTCTTTTCACCCGCGAACACAATTGCCATAATTGTCTTAACTTCGCTACGAATGCTTGAAGATCCAACAAATCCTGGATCAACAAACTTTTTCCAACCAGCTTCGTCGCTCATATAATAATTTTCGTTAAGAATAGCTGATTCTTTATATGCGATTTGTGTTTCGTTTAATTCATCGTTGCTTTGGCTAATAAGCGCTTGATATTTAGCGTTAGTAGTTGCGGATTTGCTTGATGGATAATAGCCAGTATCAACTGCGAATTGTGATTGAAGTTCGCCAGTTGTAAAGGCCACCATTGCATCAAATGCTTTTTTCTTAGTTTCTTCATCACCTTGGTCGAATAATCCTAAGTTAGTACCTTGAGAAATAACGTATTTCTTATCAGCATCTTTGTAAGGAATAGGTGCCATGCGGAAACGCATAACTGGATCACTGGCGATGTTATAGCTAAGACCACCTGATGAACAAATTGTGAACATACATTTATTTGCTTTAAATGCTGATGATGAATAAGAGTCATCAAATTCTGTTGGAAGACCAAAGATTTTATCTTCATTCATTTTCTTGAAGAAATTTAAAGCAGCTTTTGTTTTTTCTTTATTTTCACCGCTGTTGAATTCGGCATAGCCGTGTTTTGATGTTACAGAATCTTGTTGAGTATATGTTGTGTAAACACCACCCCATTGACGAACAATTGTAATAAACATATTGTCTGTTGAATCCCAACAAAGTAATCTAAATTGTCCTTCATTGACATCTTTGCAGTCCATGACAAGATTTTTTCCTGGAACTTCTTCAACTGTGGCTTCACAAATTTCCCAATCTGTTAAATCATCGCTTGCTTTTTCACCTTTTGCAAATAATCTCTTGCCATAAAGGGTTTTCATAACTGCAAGCATTTTAGGACCTTCAACATTCCATTCATCCCATGTTTCAGGAATTTTAATTGAAGGATCAACGCTTTTTGCATAGGCGACAAATGTTCCATTGTAACCCATAACTTCGGTTGATTTATTAAATGGAAGTCCCATTGTATATGCGCTTCCTTGCTTATTGTACAATAATGATTGATTTTCGGTCATATATTCAGGATAGAAGTCGCTAATTAAATCAACACCATGTTCTTCATTGTATGCTTTGATGTATTCATCTAAAGGACACATGATTCCAGATCTAATATAACCTGCAAAGTGGTCTGGATAGCCATTTGCAATATTTGGATATGACATAGTAGCAACACTGTTATTCATGTTTGTTTGAAGCTTGTCATATGAGCCTTGACCTTGATGGTCAATGGAAAGGCCTGATTGCTCGGCATAAGTATCAACTAATTTTTGAACAGCTTTAGTATAGGAAGCACCAAAACCAGTCCAAATAATCAAGTCAGCTTTGCCACAACCACTTGCTGCGCCAACAATCATTGCACCAAGCATAGCGGCTGTTGTGAGTTTTGAATATTTTTTCATATAAGATTTCCTTTCTTATTAATATTATAACATTAACCTTTAATGCCGGAACGTGAAACCCCTCGCATAATGTATTTTCTAAAGCAAAGGAAGAATACAAATAATGGAGCAGTAACGACCATTGAGCCAGCAATTTTAACTGAATCTTCGCCTTTAGCAACGTCACTTGAGAATAAGCTCATAAGACCATTGGAAACAAGACGCATATCGTATTTATTTGATCCAGAGTTCATGAATTTCCAGTTACCGTTTGCAACAAGTGTTGGCCAAACGAAGGAGTTCCATGACCCCATTAAGCTAAGAATAACAATTGTCATGATTGTTGGCATAGCAATTGGAACCATAACTTTCAATAAATATCCTACGTCACTGACACCGTCAACTTTTGCGGCGAGATAAAGTTCATTAGGAATTTGTTGGAAATTTTGTCTTAAGTAGAAAATATAGAATACGCTGACACCATGAACGAATATCAATGCGCTAAATGTAAATTTCCAATCAAGAGCGATTGTTGTTTGATAGTTAGTGATAACCATCATTTCGCCAGGAATCATCATTGTTGCAAGGAGTAATGTGAATAATAATTCTTTTCCTTTGAATTCAAGACGTGCAAATGCGAATGCAGCAAGAACTGCAGTAATAACAGTTACAAGTGTTGAACCAATAGCAACAATAAATGTATTCAAGAAATATTGTGCGAATGATGGACGAGAAACTAAATTTCCTAAGTTGTCTTCGTATGTTGTTGCAAAGATTTTAATATAGTTGTTAAAAGTCCAGTTATCAAAACCTAATTTAGAAAAATCAGCATATGTTGTGAAATAATCAAATGAATCTGATTTAATAAATGATCCAACAATCATAAAGACGAATGGAAGGAGCATAAATAATGCAAATATTGTTAAGAACAAATATAGCAATACTTTAAGGATGATGTTTTTGATTTTGTATTTTTTAAGTTCGCTATCAGAAGCGAAATACATTGCATGATCAGCCATTTTCTACTCCTTTCTAATAGTGAACTCTCTTTTTGCTTACTGCAAATTGAATGAGAGTAATAAATAAAATGATTACAAGAAGAACAAGTGATCCTGCCGCAGCAATACCCGGTTGATCATATTTTAGTTCTAGTTGTTTATAAATCCAACCAACAACTGGCATCCACTCTTCACCTTTTTCACCACCGAAATAATAGGTTCCTCTATTAAGTGATGAATAAACTGACATAACGCCTGTATACATTTTGAACGCACCAATAAATGATGTAACAGTAATGTATAAGATTTGTGGACTTAGAAGTGGTAAGGTGATTCTTCTCCAAATTGTAAGTGATGATGCGCCATCAATTCTAGCGGCATCATAATATTGTTTATCAATAGTCGCTAAACCTGACATAAAGACAAGAATCTTGAATGCTAAGCCATTCCAAACAGCATAAATAACAATAACAACGCCTTGAGTAAATCTTGAAGCAGCGCCGATTTGTGAACCATCACTTAATGTAACTTTTTCTGGACGTAACCAGTTAATTGGATCAACATTAAATAAAGATTTTAAAACGATATTTACGATACCGCCTTGTCCACTTGCAAATAGCATATTAAATACTAAACCAAGAGCGATTGTATTTGTAACATATGGTAAGAAAAATATTGTTTGGAAAAAGCCTTTTAATGCTTTAATTGAGTTAAGGAATGTAGCAATTAACAAAGCAATAATAATAGTCAATGGAACTTCAATAATAACAAGCTCAAATGTATTGAGAATTGTTTTTGGGAAAACAGGGTCTGACAAAACAGTTACAAAGTTTCCAAATCCAAACGAAGGCATTGTATTATAAGTAATACATTCATTTGTAATTTTATCAAAGTTTTGACATGGTTCACTTAACGCTTGAATAAAGTTTCCAAGAGCAAAGCTACCAGCACCTTTAACCATACGGAAGTCTTGAATAAATGCCATAAAGAAGGTGTTTATGATTGGATAAAACATAAACATTACTAAGAAAATTAAGGCAGGAATCAAAACTATCCAAGCGGTTGCCCATTGAGGAAGTGTAACTCTACGTCTTTTACTAATAAGACGAGCTTTTGTTGCATCAATTACCTGTGGTGCTTCCATAAGCATTGCTTCGCTATTCCTTTCTTGAGTATTTTGAGCCATATTTTTTTCCGAAATAACAAAAGTTATTTAATCCTTTCGCCTGATTCTTCAAAAACGTAGAAACGTTTTGGTTCAAAACATAATTTATCCTTTCCGAGAATTTTTGAGCTTAACTCAGAAGGAATAATGATTTTCATATGGTTTTCTGGTTGATTTTCAACATTTCCAACAACATTGATATCGCGGCCAATGTGTTCGATTTGTCTTACATCAACAACAATTTTTCCACCTTTTTCAACATAGGAGAAAGATTCTGGGCGAACAGCAATTTTGACTTTACGGTCACCTTCAGTAATTTCTTTTGAAATTGTTGACATAACTTTTTCGCCATTTTCTTTAATTTCTTCTACTTCTTCTTCAACAGAATAAACATGTGGTTGTTTATATTTTTCATCTGTGTCGAATACTTTACCATTTAAGTGAAGTTTTCCATCGATAATTTCGCCATCAAAAACATTAATAGCTGGAGAACCTAAGAATTTAGCAACGAATAAGTTTGCTGGTTCTTCGTAAACTTTTTGAGGTTTATCGATTTGTTGAATAACGCCCATCTTCATAACAACGATTGTATCTGAAATAGACATAGCTTCTTCTTGGTCGTGTGTTACGAAAACTGTGGTAATTCCTGTTTCACGTTGAATGCGTTTAATTTCTTCACGTGTTTGTAAACGTAAACGAGCATCAAGGTTTGATAAAGGTTCATCAAGAAGCAATACACGTGGTTTTTTAGCAAGAGCACGAGCAATTGCAACACGTTGTTGTTGACCACCTGATAATTCTTTTGGTTTGCGATCTAGATATGGTTCAATATCGACAATTTTTGCCATTTCTAACGCAATAGCGTCTTTATCAGCTTTTGATAATTTAGTTCTACCTTTAAGTTTTGCGGCTTCAGGATCACTTTCCTTGAGGGCGTCAAATTCGGCTTTTGCATTTGCTAAGCCTTCTTCTGCACGAACTAATTCAGCATCAAGATATTCTTGGTGCTTATGCAAATTTTCAATTCTTTTTTCTGCTTCTTGAACAGATGCTTTTGCAATACCTGCTAATTCAGTGAAACGTTCAACGTTTTCTTCATCATTAGCCATTCTTGCTTTTTCTGCTTTCATTTCATATTTTTCAATATCAGCAGTAGCTTTTTTAAGAGCTTTTTCTGTTGCTTTTAAATCTGCATTTGTTTGTTTAATATCGTGTTTAACATCTGCTAAACGATTTTGTTCATCACCAAATGCGCCTGGAAAGCGAACATTATCAAGTGGGAATTCGATGTTTTGTCTCACAGAGAGATGTGGATAAAGAGCATAGTTTTGGAAAACAAGTCCAATTCCACGATTCTCTGGAGGTAAATTTGTGACATCTTCATCACCAAACCAGATATGACCGTCAGTCGGTTTATGCAATCCTGCAATCATGTAAAGTGTTGTTGATTTACCACAACCAGAAGGTCCTAAAAGCCCGACGAGCTTGCCGTCAGGTATTGTAAAACTCATTTGATTTACAGCGGTTGTCTTAACACCTTTTCTTCCGACGAAGGTTTTCGTAAGATTTTCAATTCTTACTTCCATGTAATAAATACCTCCTATGGTGTATAATTCGTAGCTGTTTATTACTACATTAGAATGATAACATAGTTAAAGCATTTTCTACAAACAAAAGTGAAAGCGCTTTATTTTTTTATAAAAAATATTCGGTTTTTGCTTTGCTTTTCCGAATTTTTTTAATAAATTTATTTATTCTTATTTTCTTCTTCGACTTTTTTTCTTAAATCTTCATCAAGAATTTTGTCACCGATTTGAATAATATTTTTGTTTTCTCTTTTTTGAGAACGATATTTTTCCATGTTTTTATTAATTTCTTCAACTTTTTTTTGTTCTTCTTCTTTGGAAGTAAACCATACTGATTTATTTGCATCCACCACTAAAGTCATCGCTGCAAAATCGTGTAATGAACGATGATCTTTATTAATCAATGTCGCAATAAAGAGTGCTAAAACACCAATTCCAAGTGTAGCTATTGATGTAAAACCTACGCCGACAACAAATGTAATTAATGTAATTTCCAAGAAAAATACCACGAATCTAAAAATATATTGTCTTTTCTTCGCAGCATAGCCATCTTTAGATATTACTGCTAAATGCATGAATTTCTTTCCTAATGTCTCACCATTTTTAAATAGCATAGTTGGAAGGAAATAAACTAAAAGCATTGTAATAACAAACGAAGGAATGATGATAAATAATTGTATTAGTTTTATGTCGTTATTTAGTTGCTGATAAAAATCGCGATAATACAAATCTCCAGCAGCATCGTTGATTCTATTTCTTAAAAATTTAATCAAATCTGTATTATCATCAAGTGTCTTAATCGTGGCTAATTTATTCTCGTTGTCAGTTTCAAAATATGCTGCACCATCACCACTTATTTTAAGAATTTCTTCATTAAACCACTTGTCTGTATAAACTTCTTTTGGAAGCAAATTATCTTTGTTTTTTGTTAGATAATCAGGTGAAACAAAATGATCATTAATCATATCATATGTTTTATTCGCAGTATTGTTTGGCATTTCAATATTTTCGCCAGTTAAAAATGATGTGTAATAATAATGCAAATGTTCTAAATAATAATTTGGCTCTAAATCTTCTCTATTAGCTAAAGGTGATAAAGCCATTTCTAGATTTGGATTAATTTTTTCTGAATAATCTTTAACTTCAATATTATATTCAACTCCTGCTTCATCTTTTTGCACAACAACATATAAATGAGAAGCAGTTTGATATTGATAACCTAAAACTTGTTTTTGAGAATACGAAAAAGCATTATTTGCGAGAGGCGTTAAACAAATCATACTAAAAAATAAAAATAGAAATACCGCAATAAAACCATCTAATAATGAAGTGATCAATCTCTTACCAATATTGGCTTCAACAATTGAAGAAATTGAATCACTTTTTGCGGTATTATTTTTCGTATTTAAGTTCTGGTTCTTCTCCGCCACAAATGATTTTTTCATCTTTTTTATCTTCTTCTAATAAATATTTTTCTTCTTCAATAGGATTGTTAAATAAAACTGATGCGTTTTTATCAACAACAATTGTCCTTGCAAGATAATCATGCAATGCACATTTTTTTGGTGAAGCCATCATTAAGCAAAATGATACTAAGCCAATTATAGTTGGAATTGCCAAGCAAACATAAATGCTTGATTGAATAAAAACCAATGAAAACTCCACTAAAAGAAGAGGAATTATTCTTAATAATAATTGATATTTTTTAAATTTATAGCCTTCATAATTTGCTAAGCAAATCTTGAATAATAATTTACCTATTGTAGCGCCGTCTTTTGTAAATAAAGGAATTATTACATAAGATATTAAACTCGAAATTACAAATGGAATAACAAAACTAAGCCCGGTATAAAAATTAACACGAGTCGCAAGATTAGAATAAAATGGCTGATCAATTAATGTATAATAGGCTTCAATATATTTGTCTTTATATTGCTTTGCTAATTGAGTTGGTGTTATTTCAACCATGGAATTAGATGAGGAATCATAACGTTCAGTTCTTGGAACGCCAATAAGGTTTTTATTAATGTTCCCTTCAGCGTCTTTTTGATAAGTAAAGTACGCTGATACATTGGCATTTATTTCATTTCCTGTATAATCAGCATCTTCAATTCCTAAAACATTTTTGTTATACCAACCTACTGAATAAAATTCTTTTGTGGTCACATATGTATTTTCATCAATTTTTACTTGTCTATCGTAGTTTGGAGCAGCATATTTTAAAGGATTAGAAGTGTCTCCACCAGAAGGAACTTCAATATTTTCTCCAGTTAAATAAGACATATAAAAATATTTAACAGGAATTTCATAAACTGTATAATCATCATCTGATTGAATAATACTAGTTTTTTTCTCTTCGTTGTTATAATTAACTAAATGAGAGTTTATTTCATATGTAGCCATTTTTGATACATCATTATTTGTAACAAAATTAGTAAATATTAATCCAAAACATCCGTAAAATAATCCAAGTGTTAATAAAAAAGTAAAAGCAAAATCAACAATTAAAGCACCAATCCTAGAAGATTGCTTAGCTAATATAGTGTGCCTTGGTAAAGTTACTTTTTTATTAGTCATAGAAATATAATGCTTTTATTTTACAGTAAAAGCAAATAAATATCAAAAAAAGACCTCCGAAGAGGTCTAATTTAATTGACTACAATTATTTAATGATTTCTGTAACTGAACCAGAACCAACTGTACGGCCACCTTCACGGATGGAGAATTTGGTTCCTTTTTCAATTGCGACTGGGTGAATAAGTTCAACTGTGAGTTCAACGTTATCACCTGGCATAACCATTTCAACGTTTGCTGGAAGTGTAATAACACCAGTAATATCAGTTGTGTTGAAGTAGAATTGTGGACGATAGTTGCTTAAGAAAGCTGTATGACGGCCACCTTCTTCTTTCTTGAGAACGTAGACACTAGCTGTGAATTTTGTATGTGGAGTAATTGATCCTGGTTTTGCAAGGACTTGGCCACGAACAACTTGATCACGGTTGACACCACGGAGAAGTGCGCCAACATTATCGCCTGGTTCGGCGTAATCGAGTGTCTTTCTGAACATTTCAAGACCTGTAACGACTGATTTGATTGTTGGACGAATACCAACGATTTCAACTTCGTCATTTAGTTTGATAACACCACGTTCAACTCTACCAGTGACGACTGTACCACGACCTGTGATTGTGATAACGTCTTCGATTGGAAGAAGGAATGGTTTATCTTTGTCGTGAACTGGAAGTGGAATGTATGAATCAACAGCATCCATAAGTTCTTTAATGCATGTATCATCTCCACCTTCAAGAGCGACTTTAGCGGAGCCACGGATAACTGGGACTTCGTCACCTGGATAACCATAGCTTGAGAGAAGTTCACGGACTTCCATTTCAACGATGTCGATGAGTTCTGGGTCATCAACAAGGTCTGTCTTATTTAAGAAGACAACAATGTATGGAACACCAACTTGACGTGCAAGTTAGATGTGTTCACGTGTTTGTGGCATAACACCATCGGTAGCAGCGACAACAAGGATTGCGCCATCCATTTGGGCAGCACCTGTAATCATGTTTTTAACATAGTCAGCGTGTCCCGGGCAGTCAACGTGTGCATAGTGGCGTTTTTC
>JBNMLE010000031.1:0-10975 GCA_050874705.1 Bacilli bacterium | reverse complement strand
TCTTTATTCTTATAATTTGTTGAAAATAGCAGAATCTCTTTTTTAGTAAAATAATCAATTCTTATGATTTTATCTTTTGAGTTTTTAACTAATGAATAATGATCAACATTTGTTAAATCATATTGCTTTGTTTTTTTAAAAATCCTTGTAATTCCTAAATTTTTTCCAATAATAAATACTTTTTCATAAAATGCTTTTATTAAGAAAAACAATCCGAAAATAAATACGACAGAGCCTACTACAATAAATAAAATCATCGCTTCAAAAGATAGTTCAAATGTTTCTAGACGATAATAAATTGAAAGCCATATGCAGTTAATTCCAAAAACAATAGAAAATATTCCTAATGCGAATGGAATAATATTTGGTTTTGATATTTTTTCTTTTGTAAGCATATGACACCTTCTTTTTTCAATTATACAAAAAGAAAAGAAGACCGCAAAATGACAACTTACAACAAATAGTCAAAAAAGGGAGAAAGGAGGCGATCTTCTTTTTGTAAAAATTATTATACCATAAATTAGTAAAAATTTAAAAATTTTACTAAACATTTTAAAATGTCGATAAAATGCTTACTTTTTTCTTAAATTTAGAAATTGTGTTATATTAAAACTAGGGAGAAAGGATTTTTTATGGAAGAAAAATATCCAAATAGTTGCTTAAAAGCTGTAACATTCTCATTTGATGATGGCATTAATAACGACATAAAAGTTGTCGAACTATTAAATAAATATGGTTTAAAAGCAACATTTAATATAAACACAGGAAAAGCAAATCACGATGATAAGTGGTATTTTAAAGAAAAAGAAGTCTACCACTTAACTATGGATGAAATGAAAATTCTCTATAAAGGACATGAAGTCGCTTCACATTCATATTCTCATCCACATATTGAAAAATTAACTCATGAACAGAAATGTGAAGAAATTAAAAAAGATATCAAAAATATCGAGACATGTTTTAATCAAAAAGTTAAAGGATTTATATCTCCATACGGAGTTAGAGATGATGATCTATTTTTAGCAATGAAAGAAAACAATATTAAATTTGGAAGAGGCGTTACAAGCACACATTCATTTGATATCCCTTCTAATTTGCTTGACTATCAACCATCTTTAAGAATGTTTGAAAAAGATTTTGATAAAGTGATTGATGAATTCATTAATCTTAAACCAATAAAGAAACAAGTTTTATTCATATGGACTCATTCATATGAGATAAATACGAATGAAAGATGGACTGAATTCGAAAATTTGTTAAAAAAACTTTCGCAACAAGAAGATATATATTTCTCAACAAATTCAGAAGCTTTACTTTAAAAGCAAATCACAAATGATTAAAAATGATTAGTTTTTGAACAATTAATGATTGTTTATAAACGTTTTTCCATTAAATTGAACCAACTTGAAAGCGCTTTTAACATAAATGCATACAGTTCTATTGAATAGAACATTTAGAGAAAGGAAACTAATAATGAAAAAAGCAATTGTACCAATGCTTAGTCTTCTAGCAGTTACCGCAGTTGGAAGTTTATTTATCAAACCAATAAGCGCAAACGCTGCGGCGAATGTAAATGGTTGGGATTATGATTCATATAATCCAACAGATCATGCTGCAGATTCTCCATTTGCAACATGTTGGAACGACCCAAATACTCGCTCAATGCGTTTAACAGAACAAGCCTCAATGTTTAACGATGTCCCTTCCTTTGGAACAAGAGGTATGCACAAATCAACATTTGATTTATCTACATTTGAATTTACAGTCGAATTATCGCATAGATCCAATTTAGTGCTTCTCACATTTGGAAAAACAGCGGGTGTTTATTATTCCGAAGGTAATATGATCGCAAATATTGATATTGTTCCAGCAAAATCAAATAAAATTGATGGCACAACAAATCAATATATTGTTTGTTTATCTGCTTCACCAAACAGCCACAACATTTCTATCGAAGGATTTAATGATGGAACAGACTGGGCTGACGATAACAACTTTAAAGGTGTTGCAGTTACCGCTGCAGATAATAAAATTCACATGAAGTTCAATAGAGTTTCTAGTGAAAATACCGAAGTTACAGTTAATGAAAGAGTATTTACAGTCAGTAACTCCATTTTATATCAACAACTTGAAAACTCAGGACTTGCATATAACACCCCTTCATATGTAATGGTTGGTGGAATGAACGGTTCTGGATTTGAAAAAGTAATCTTTGAACAATTCACAGACAGCAAACACACCGAATATTATTCATCAACAGGTGCTTTTGGTGTTACAAAAGCCGCTCTTAGTGAACTCAAAGAAGCCACATTGACTAACGGAGCAGAAGCTGAAGCATTTTTAGCAAAATATAAAACACTAAAATATGATCAACTTGAAAGTTATGATAAAGAATGGCTTAAGAATGATTATCAAGTGGTTCAAGAAAAATATACTACTGCAACATCATTATCTCCAACTTATATGTTAGAGCAAAGAGTTAGCGATCTTAAAACTGCATGTGAAGTAATTGAAACCAAGGAAGATATTTCAAAAGTCGAAAATGCAATTAATGCAGTCAATAAAGCTTATGAAGAAATTGATGCTTCCACTCTCTCTGAAAGCGGAAAAGCAGTTTATGATAATTCACAAGTTGAAATAAATAATGCAAAAGCAAAAATTTCAGCAGTTGCTACAAAAATTTACAAAGAAACAGTTGCTACATATGTGAAAGCTGTCGCTGCAATTAAAGATGTAGAAACACTTCTAAAAGCAAAAGATGCTTTAGTGGCTATCCCTGTTTCATATTCAGAATATTTTACTTCTGAAGAAGAGTTTAATGAACAAGTCGCATTAATTAATAAAGCAAAAGAAGATTTTGCCAAAAAAACAAGAAGCGATAGTAAAAACATCACTCAAGGCAATTATGCAGATATATTGACCAACGATGATGGTAGTCTTATTGTTTCAACTGATGCCTCGTCTCAATATGGCGATAAAGTGAATTCCTCAGGTGTGTACTTCGAACAACCTGTTGCATATTCAAACTTCAGCGTCACATTCAATGTTCAAGAATTAAACTCCGACAACACATGGATTGCTCTTGGCATTATGGAACAACCTGATATGTTTATTATTGCTGATAACGATTCAGTCACAAATAATAAAGGCGTGTCATTTAGAATGCAAAGAACATCGTTGTCAACTATTACTGTTGAAATTTATGTCACCTCGATGACCGCAACAAGATATTATGATGCTAAACTTCTTACAACAATGAACATCCCATATCAACAAGATGTCACATTGAAAATGAAAAATGTTACCAAAAATTTAGGTGGCATTCTCGACAACTATTACACAATTAGCTTTAACGACAACGAACTCAATGAAACAATTAAAGTTTCGAAAATGAAAACAGTATTCCCAAATGGCGATAATGCTTATTTATTCTTTGGTTCATATTGCGAAAGTCGAATTGCTTATACAATTAAAAATATCAATGGCAAAAAGCCATTATCTGATGATCTTAAACCAGCATCAAGCGTTCCAACATCAAGCGATACAGCAATCGAATATGAAATTGGAAGCGGAAATGATTTATCAATGAATCTTGATACAAAAGGTGAAATGATTTCATCAGTAAAAATTGGTAAGAAAGTTGTTAGTTCCGCTAATTACACATATGAAAATAATGTTCTCACAATCAAAGCAAGTGCTCTTAGCAAACTTGAAGAAGGAGAACAAAAAGTTGTAGTCGAAACAGCTTATGGTTCAGTGTCATGGACTCTAACTGTTAAAACAGCAGGTTCTTCACCTGTTGATCCAGAACCAGAAACTCCAACAAATAATAATGGTTGTGGCGGTTCAATTATTGCTACAAGCGCAATTGCTTCAACTCTCGCTTTAGCGGGTATTGGTTTAGTTATTTATAAAAAGAAAGAAACAAAATAATTAACTAATTAATCTATAATAGGATGTGGGGTCATTCTCACATCCTTATTTTATATAAATATGAAAAATGAAATAAAATTTATAGCCCATAGAGGTTATCATGAATATTACATTAAGAATACTTATGGTGCTTTTGTAGAAGCGGGCAAAAGAAATAGTTACGCTATCGAAACGGATATCTATTTAACAAAAGATAATGTTATGATTTGTAACCACAATAACAAGATTGATGGAATGGATAAAGAGATCGTCGATTGTTATTATGATGAAATCAAAAACATTGAACTTCATAAAAATAATATCACATCAAAAGTATGTTTATTTGAAGACTATCTCAAAGTCTGCAAAAAATATAACAAAATACCAGTTATTGAATTTAAAATGACTCCACCACTAGAATGGGTGATAAATGTTTTAAAAACAGTTTCTTTATTTTATGGAGATATTAATGAAGTTGAATTCATTTCTTTTGGTCGAGAAATATGCAAAATCCTTTTAGATCTTAAGGAAAAACATAATTATAAGTACCAAGTATATAGATTAGTTTCGGAAGATAAATATATTGAAGAAGCATATTCAGATGCAATGAACATTTCATGCTATTATGAAAAAGTAAATCAGGAAATATTAAACAAATTCCAAAGCAAAAACCTTGAAGTAAAAGTTTGGACAGTTGATGATAGAAATGTACTAGAAAAAATGATTAATCTAGGAATTAAAACTATAACAAGCGATATATTTGATAAGATCTAAGAAACGTATTCTGATTTCTTGCCTCTAAGAAGAAGTTTTGTAGCAACTTCTCTTGGAGGCTTTTTATTATTAACGATTTCATTGACCGCTAAAACGATTGGCATATCAATATTATATTTTGAGCACAAATTAACAGCGGCATTTAAAGAAGCAATTCCTTCTACAACCATACCAACTTTTTTTATAGCTTCATTTACTTCAATACCTTCACCAATATAATGTCCGCAAGTATTATTTCTACTGTGTTTTGAAGCGCATGTAACAATTAAATCGCCTAAACCAGCAAGACCAGAAAAAGTATCTTTATTGCAGTTCATTTTTTCACCTAAATTTTTAAGTTCATGAACGCCTCTTGTAATTAAAGCTGCTTTTGTATTATCGCCATATCCAAGACCGTCGGAAATACCGCAAGCAATAGCAATAATATTTTTAAAAGCGCCACAAAGTTCAGATCCTTTTCTATCGTTATTTGTGTAAACTCTAAAGCATTCACTATGAAAAATCTTTTGGATTTGCATTGCTTTTTCTTCATTCTCGCACGAAGCAACAATGCATGTTGGAATCATTAATGCTACTTCTTCTGCATGAGTTGGTCCAGTTAAAGCAACTACTTCGTTTTTAATATTTAAAACATCTTCTATTATTTCAGATGTTGTTAGGAAACTTTCATTTTCAATTCCTTTTGCAACATCCACGAGAAGTTGATGATTGTAAAACTTTTTAAACTCGTTCGCGGTTGTTCTAATAAAAGAAGAAGGAACAGCAAAAACAACTAAGTGAGCATCCTTAACGCATTCTTCCATATTCGAAGAAAACACTATTGATTTATTTAGTGTTACATTCGGTAAATTTTTATGAACATGTGTTTTATTTAGCAAATTAGCTTCCTCATCAAATTTAGACCAACAATAAACTTCATTTTTATAAGACGCTAAAAGATTAGCTAAAACACTGCCCCAAGTTCCACTTCCTAATACACAAATTTTCATATTAAAACCTCACACTAATTTTAGCACACATAATTATGATTCAATTATATAAAATGTCTTTTGTTAATTGAAAAACTAAATGCAGCATATTGTTCGTTCGTGGCAATATTGCTAAATGCGATACTTGTTGTTATAAATGTGGCTGGCATTATGACTTAGAACAAACCAATAACCCCGATTTAAAAAATGGCGCTAATAAAATGTCGTTAAATGAATACAAGAAGGAATTTCAAAAAAAATAAAAGTGAATCCTAAATACGACTATTTTGAAGAGCATATCCCGAATCCAGTCCCACATAAATGCCCTGTTTGTGGAGAATATGTTTTTAAAAATTCTCATTCTTATGATGTTTGTCCTATATGTGGTTGGGATGATGATGGATGGTTTGAAGGTGGCGGCGCAAACACTATGTCATTAGAAGAAGCAATTGCGGATTTTAAAATACATAGATCAAAAAACCCAAAATATAAATGGATTAAATCGATTAAATAGTTATCATTAATAAATATTTATAAATTAGTAATTTTGTTGTCGTTTCTTTTGAATTAATGTTTATTGATCAATAATACAAAACAGCTTTTTGTTCTTGCCCACTGCAAATAAAGCATTTAATTTTTTGGCCTTTATTAAAACCAAAGCAATATTCAGTGTATTTATTTGCTAGCAAATATACATCTATTGTATTTTTTCCTTCTTTTGCTTCAATAGAATTATTTAATTTGTAGTCTAAAAAATCTAAATATTCAACTTTTCCTTCTTTTTTTATAAAAGTTTTATATCTAACTAAAAATATGCTTAATCTTACAATTAATAAAATAAAGAAAAGAGCACATATAATAACGGAGAACAAAAACGGAAAGAAACTATAATTATTACTGCTTAATGGAGAGAATAATACGGAGATGATAATTAAGGATAGCAGTAAAACAAAATTAAATATCATAGCTATAAGATAATTTTTGAATCCATATACTTTACTGATATTGAATCTTTCCATGTGCTCTTTTTCTTTCTAGTTAGTCATCACTAACTCTTATATATTAACATTAACTTTTTGACTTACAACAAAAACGATAATTTTTAATTAAATAATATTTTTATATGCTAAAATGTTTTTGAGGTAAAAAGAATGACAAAAGAATTTTATAATCGATATCTTCGCTGGTTAAATGAAAAAGAATTAACAGTCGAAGAAAAAAATGAATTAAAAAACCTAGAAAATAATGAAAATGAAATCGAAGATAGATTTGTCGGCGATCTTGAATTTGGAACAGGCGGATTGCGCGGAGTAATGGGCCTTGGAACAAACAGGATGAACAAATATGTTATCCGTCATGCTTCTCAAGGTTTAGCAAATTACTTACTTAAAACCAACAAACATCCTAGCGTTTCAATTGCGCACGATTCAAGAAACAATTCCCGCTTATTTGCTTTGGAAGCTGCGAACGTTTTAGCGTCAAACGGAATTAAAGTTCATATTTACAAAGAACTTATGCCTACACCATCACTCTCATTTGCAGTTAGACATCTTCATTCAGATGCTGGAATTGTTGTTACAGCTTCGCATAACCCAAAACAATATAACGGATATAAAGTTTATGGTAGCGATGGTTGCCAAATGACTGTTGATTCCGCTAATGCAGTATTAAAAGAAATTGAAAACATTGATATGTTTGATGATATCAAATACACATTAGATGAAGAAAAGCTTTTCAATGAAAAAATGATTGAATTGATTCCTGATTCACTTGTGGAAGAATATTTGAATTCTTGCTTAGGCCAATCATTAATTAAAGAAGAAAAAGAAAAACGTATTCTTAAATTAGCCTACACACCTCTTAATGGTGCTGGTAGAAAATGCGTTACAACTGTATTAGATAAAGATGGTTTCAAACATGTTGATATTGTCAAAGAACAAGAATATCCAGATGGAAATTTCCCAACTGCACCATATCCAAATCCTGAAATTAAAGAAGCTTTATCATTAGGTATTAAATTAATGCTTGAAAAAGGTGATGATATATTAATCGCAACTGATCCTGACAGCGATCGTGTTGGCGTGGTTAATAATCAAAACGGTAATGCAATTATTTTAACCGGAAACGAAGTTGGAATATTGTTATTCGACTTTGTTTATCACCAAAGAAAAGAACAAGGAAATCTACCTAAAAATCCAGTTGTAGTAAAAACAATTGTTTCTTCGGATATGGTTAATATCATAGCTAAAGATTATGGCGTTGAAGTTAAAGAAGTATTAACTGGATTCAAATTTATTGGTGAACAAATACTTTTCCTTGAAAGAAAAGGTGAAGAAAACCGCTACATATTTGGCTTTGAAGAATCATGTGGTTATTTAACAAATAATGATGTTAGAGATAAAGATGCTGTTAACGCTGCTCTTCTAGTCGCAGAAATGGCAAATCATTATAAAACAATTGGAAAAACACTCTACGATAGACTTCAAGAACTTTATAAAGAATATGGTGACTTTAAAACCGCAACTCTTGCATTTGAATTTGATGGTTTAGAAGGAAAAGAAAAAATCAAAAATTTAATGAAAGACTTCAGAGGTGAAGAAATTAAAGAAATCCTCGGTAATGTCGATCATATTGGTGATTATCATGAAGGCAAAATCCACTTTAAAGATCATGTAGAAGAAACAAATCTTCCAAAAAGTGATGTTGTTAAATTCTTCCTCAAAGGTGGAGAGACAATAACAATTAGACCATCGGGAACAGAACCTAAAATTAAGATTTATATCTTCGCAAATGGAGTTGAAAATCTTGACAAATTTGAAAATATAATTAATAATTTCGTTAAGAGGTAAAAAATATGCTAAAAAAATTATCACAAACATTTTACATAATTAGTATCGTACTGTCTTCAATAGCTATATTGTCCTATTTAGTATGCGCAATCATTTTCTCCGCTGTTATTCCAGCGCTTTATCAAGCAGGAGAAATTACTGGAATAGTTCTTCCTTCTGAATATTCAGGTATTATAACAGTTGATCAATATGTAAGCCTTCTTGCAATAACAATGGGAACTATGTTCTTTGAATTAACAATCATGGCGGTTTTATGCTTGATATTCTCAATCAAGGCTCGCAAAGACCAAACTAAAAAAATGTATATCATCTCCATTGTATTTGGAGGACTTAGCAGCACATATTTTAGTATTGCCGCAGGTATTCTTGGATTAATAAGCAATTCCAAAAACGAATAACAAATACTTAAAATAAAAAGCAAGCGATTATCTCTTGCTTTTTATTTATCTATGCCAAATTCCTTTAATTTTTGGCAACATTTTTTTACATTATCAAGCGATGTTGCTACATTAATTCTTATAAAAGTCTTCCCGTTTTCGCCATATTGAAGACCGCTAGAAACATATAAACCAGTTTTTTCTCTTAATTGTTTTGCAAAAGTTTCGCTATCATTTGAAACATTAGAAATATCAATCCACATTAAATAAGTTGCTTGTCCTTTAATAACATGTAATAAAGGAACTTCTTTTTCAATAAAATTAGTTAAATATTTTTTATTATTAGAAATATAATCATTTAATTCTTTGTTGTATTCATCGCCATATTTAAACGCGGCAATTGTTGCATCAACCGCAAAGAAATTTGGCTCCCCGACATCTTCTTTATATACACCTGATTGTAAAATATCTTTTATTTTGTCATTAAATGTGGCAATTACCGCGGATTGAAGACCAGCTAGGTTAAATGCTTTAGATGGAGATAAAAGAGCGATTATGTTGCTATAAAAACTATATTTTAAAACTGATGTTGTTTTAACATCGTTATCTTTAATATCACAATGTATTTCATCTGAAATTAAAAGCACATTATATTTTTCACATAAAGTAATAATCTTCTTTATTTGTTCTTCGCTAAACACCATACCTATTGGATTATGAGGGTTGCATAAAAGAAACGCTTTTGGTTTATTAAAGGAAATCAATTCTTCAATTTTTGAAAAATCTAATGAGTATGAATAATCATTGTATTCAAAATTATAGATTATAGGTTTGAGCCCGTTATTATTTAAACAACTATAAAAAACATTATAGTTTGGAGAAAACATTAACACTTTGTCACCGTGATTAAGCAAATATTTAAATATAGTATCAATACCCGCAATAACGCCTGTAACGAATATTAAATTTTCTCTTTTTAGCTCAACATTATGGTGTGAAGACCACCACTTAATATAAGAATCGAAATAATCATTAGGAACTTCACTATAACCAAATGCATTAATAGATGCTCGTCTTAAAATTGCTTCAGTGATCTCAGGCAATACTTTAAAATCCATATCAGCAACCCACATTGGTAATTCATTGTCTAAAACATCCCACTTTAATGAGTTGGTATTTCTTCTATTGGCAATTTCATCAAAATTATATTTTTTCATCGATAATAATTTTAGTCTTATTTTTGTCAATCATGCTTTCATCTAAAATTAGTTCTCCGACCGATTTTACATGAATTTTTCCAGATATTGGATTTTTAATTGATGTGACATGCGAAACAATATCAGCATCAATATTTTCGCATAATTCAAAACATAAATCTGTATCAATTAACTCACAATTTATCATTTTTAAATTTTTCATATAACAAAGTCCCTGGTGAGATGCAATTTTACAGTTAATAAATGTAATGTCTTTACTATTCCATCCAATATATTCACCAATAATTATTGAATCGCAAACTGTAACATTTTTACAATTCCAGAAAGAATCTTTGCTATTCAAAACAGCATTTCTTATATAAATATTTTTGCCACCATCAAAACAATAATTGCCATCTAATTTGAAATTGTTAATAGCAATATTAGAAGAATTCATACCAAAATAATCGCCTTTTGCGGTAATATTTACTAATTGTATATATTTACAAGTCCAAAAAGTTTCAAGCGCATTATTTAATGTAACATTTTTAAGAGTAATATTTTTTGCTCTTCTAAATGTCTTAGGAGCATCGATAATAGAATTAATAATTTCAATATCATCTGTATACCAAATTCCACTTCTAGCGGTTTCTAATAATTTAACATTTTCACACTTAATATGTTTTGAATACCAAAGTGGATATTTCCATTCAAATTGGGAGTTTTCTAACGAAATATTTTTAGTTTCTTTTAAAGGAGATTCACCATCTTTAAAAACTGAATTTGTAATTTCTGAATCTTTAATATTATATAATGCTCTTTCACCAACAAATGTTTGGTTATTATATTTATTCATTTATCAATGCCTCCTTTAATTGAAATTATAATAATATTTTATT